>JALYUA010000085.1 GCA_030854005.1 Acidobacteriota bacterium | reverse complement strand
CGTGTCACGAGAGCGCGGCCTCGACGAGATCTTCGGCCGGCGATGCGTCTCCTCCGAGAAAGAGCGAGTCCGCCGGGATCCGGGCGGCGACGATCTCGGCTTCCACCGATCCGTCCCGGCTGCGCTGGAGCCGGTAATGCACGTCCAGATCCTCGTCCCGCTCCGCCTTTCCGAGACAGCCGGTCTTCCAGGCGAGGCACTCAAGATCAGGTCCTCCGTTCGAGCGTCGGAGACGGCCCCGAACTCCCGAAGCGCCGAGCGGCCGGAAGGGCGCCGCCGGCCGGACCCGCGAGGCGAAGACCGGCCGTGGATTCCCCATCCCGTGCGGCTCGAGCCGCTCGAGCCACCCGAGGAGCTCTCGCGTGACGTCCTCCGGTGCGACTTCGGCTTCCGCTTCTTCGAGGGGGACGAGAAGCGCCGCGGGGACGCGGTGGGCGAACAGGGCGAGCGCCGCCTCCTTCAGCTCCGCGAAGCGCGCCTCCGGAAGGCTGGCGCCCACGGCCTGCTCGTGCCCTCCGAATTCGTCGAAGATGCCGTCGAGTTCCTTCAACACTCCGTGCAACGAGACTCCGGGGATGCTCCTTCCCGACCCCCGCGCCCGGCCATCCTCGAGGCCGAACAGGAGCACGGGCCGGTGATACTCCCGGGCGAGGCGGGAAGCGGCGATTCCGAGCACGCCGCGGTGCCATCCCTCGGCGCCGAGCACGACGACGGAGTCTTTGTCGAGGTCGCATTCGCGCGCGATACGTTCGCGCGCCTCCGCGGTCACCCGGCGCTCGATCGACTGCCGCTCCGCGTTTCGGGCGGAAAGGTCGCGCGCGATCTGCGCTCCGCGCGCAGGATCGCGCTCTTCGAAGAGGGAGAGCGCGAGCTCTGCGGTGTCGAGCCGGCCGGCGGCGTTCAACCTCGGAGCGATGCGGAACGCCACGTCCTCGGAGGTCGGCGCGCGGCCGATCACGCCGCACTCGGCGAGGAGCGCGCGAAGGCCGGGCGCCCGGGAGTCCGCGAGCGCCGCCAGGCCGAGCGCGGCGATCGTGCGGTTCTCGCCGCGGAGGGGCACGAGGTCCGCGATGGTGCCGAGCGCGGCGGCGCGGAGAAGCGCGTCCTGAGACAGGCGGATCCCGGCCCGGCGCGCCACGGCCTGCGCCAGCTTCATGGCGATGCCGCAGGCGGCGAGCTCCTTCTCCGGGTAGTCGTCGCCGGGCTGCCGGGGGTTGACGACGATCGCTCCCGCGGGCAGCTCGTCCGGAACCAAGTGATGGTCGGTGACGACGACGTCGACTCCGGCGGCGCGAGCGCACGCCACCCCTTCGATCGCGGTGATTCCACAGTCCACGGTCACCAGCACGGACGGCCGCAGGTCTTCGAGGACGCGGCGCACGGTATCGGGGCGCAGCCCGTAGCCGTCCCGCAGGCGGTGCGGGAGGAAGGCGACGGCGTCCGCGCCGGCCCGGAGCAACGCTGCCCGGAGCTGCGCGACCGAGGTCACTCCGTCCACGTCGTAGTCGCCGAACACGACGATTCTCCGGCCCGCGCGCGCAGCGGCGACCAGCACGTCCGCGGCCTCCGCGGCGCCCTTCAGCCGGAAGGGGTCGTGAAGCGCGTCGGCGTCCGGCCGGAGGAACTCGCGAGCCGCGTCCGGAGTCGCGGCTCCGCGCGCGAGGAGGAGCGAGGCGAGGAGCGGCGGCACTCCGGCTCCGGCGGCGAGGGCGGAGGCGGCGGGGTCCGGGGCGCGAAGGGTCCAGAGGGATTGCATGAGATCAGTCTCTCGGCCGGCTGTGACAAACGACGTCCGGGCGGCGGCCCGCCAGCCCCCGGCCGCATCCGCTCACGAAGCGGGAATCGTCTCGAAGCGGCCGAGCGCGCGAAACTTGCGGTAGCGAGCCTCCCCGCGATCGGCCGCCGACTGGGAGAGGAGCGGCCGGAGGTGCCGTTCGATCGCTTCACCGACCGCGGCGGTCGCGGCGGCAGGGTCCGAATGCGCGCCGCCGGGCGGCTCGGGAATGATCTCGTCCACCACGTCGAGCGCCTTGAGATCGGCCGCGGTCAGCTTGAGAGCCTCGGCTGCGTCCTTCTTGCGTGCAGCGTCCTTCCACAGGATCGCGGCGCACCCCTCCGGCGAGATGACCGAGTAGACCGAATGCTCGAGCATCAGGACCCGGTCTCCGATCCCGAGCGCGAGGGCCCCGCCGGAGCCGCCCTCCCCCGTGATCGTGATGATGATGGGAACCCTGAGAGACGCCATCGCCCGGAGGTTCACCGCGATCGCCTCCGCCTGTCCGCGTTCCTCGGCGTCGATCCCCGGGTAGGCGCCCGTCGTGTCGACGAAGGAGAGCACGGGGCGGCCGAATTTCTCCGCCAGCTGCATGACCCGAAGCGCCTTCCGAAAACCCTCCGGCCGCGGCATGCCGAAGTTGCGGCGGATCTTTTCCTTGGTGTCCCGGCCTTTCTGGTGGCCGACGACCGCGACGGGCTGCCCCCGGAAAGAGGCGAGGCCCGCGATGACCGCGGCGTCGTCGGAGAACTTCCGGTCCCCGTGAAGCTCCACGAAATCCGTGGTGAGAGCGGTGACGTAGTCGAGCGCATAGGGCCGGGCCGGGTGGCGCGCCACCACGGTCTTTTGCCAGGCCGACAGGCTCGAGTAGATCTCGCGCGGCTGGCGCTCCAGCTTCTCTCGAAGCTTTTCGATCTCGCGCCGGCGCGCCGGCTCATCCGGAAGAGCCGACAGATCTTCGATCCGCTGGCGCAGCTTGGTCAGCGGCTCTTCGAAGCTCGATTCCTCGGAATTCATGAGACCCGATTGTATCGGCTCGGGAGGCGGAAGGCGGGAGGCGGGAGGCGGAAACCGAGAGCTGAGAACTGATCACGAATAACGAAATAACTCCGCTCACATCAGATCCTGCGGGTCCACGTCGGCCGCGATCTGAACTCCCGCCGGGGGACGCTCGGGGACGCAGCCCTCCAGGATGGCGAGGAGAGTCTTCCGGTCCGGAGCGCGCAGGAGGACCTGATAGCGCCAGCGCCCCTGGAGGCGCTCGAGCGGAGCCGGAGCGGGGCCGGACAGCCGGAGGCCCGGGGCGCCTTCGGCCGCCGCGGCGACCGCCGCCGCCGCTTCCGCGGCCCGCTCGCGGTCGGGCGAAGAAACGAGGATCGCCGCGAGCTCGCAGAACGGCGGATAGAAGAAGGATCGCCGGAAGACCAGCTCTGCGGCGGAGAAGCCGTCCACGTCGTGCTCGGCGGCCCGCTGGATCGCCGGGTGCTGCGGGTGAAACGTCTGCACGTGCACGGTGCCGTTCGCGTCGCCGCGCCCCGCGCGCCCCGCCACCTGCGCGATCAGCTGGAACGTCTTCTCCGAAGACCGGAAATCCGGAAAGTTCAGCATCGTGTCCGCCGAGAGCACCCCCACGGCGGTCACGTTCGGGAAGTCGTGTCCCTTCGCGACCATCTGGGTTCCGATCAGGCACGACACGCGGCCGGAGAGAACGTCCTCGACCACCGCGCCGGCTCCCCTTTTCCGGGAGCTGTCGCGGTCGAGGACCGCGTAGGGGACGCCGGGGAAAAGCTCCGCGAAGCGGTCGCCGACGCGCTCGGTCCCGAATCCGATGGCCTCGAGGAGCTCGCCCGAGCACTCCGGGCATCGCGGCGGCCTCTCGAGGCGCTCGCCGCAGTAATGGCAGACGAGGCGCCGCCCGCGGTCGTGGACGGTGCGCGCCACGCTGCAGTGAGTGCACCGGAAGTCGTGCCCGCACTGGCGGCACAGCAGGAAGGGCGCGTAGCCGCGGCGGGGCTGGAGAAGGATCGCCTGCTCTCCCCGGGAAAACGTCTCGCGAAGTCGTTCGACCAGCGGGCGCGAGAAGAGCGGCACGCCCTTCTCGTCGGGACGGGGGATTTCGCGCCGCAAATCGACGATGGTCACGCGCGGCAGCGGTTTCGACTCGACGCGCTCGGTCAGCAGAAGACGGGCGACGCGTCCCTGCCGCGACGCGTGATACGCCTCGAGCGAAGGGGTGGCCGACCCGAACAGGAGCGCCGCGCCCGCCGCGCGGGCCCGCAGCGCTGCCACTTCGCGGGCGTCGTAGCGCGGCGATTCGCGCTGCTTGTAGGACGAATCGTGCTCCTCGTCGACGACGATGACTCCGGGGTCGGAGACCGGCGCGAAGATCGCGGACCGCGGCCCGATCACCGCGCGCGCCTCCCCGCGCCGGACCCGGTCCCAGGCGAGCCCGCGCTCGCGCTCGGAAAGCGCGGAGTGCAGGAGCGCCGCGCGGTCGCCGAACTGCCGCTTCAATTCGCGCGCGAACACCGGCGTCAACGCGATCTCCGGCACGAGCCAGATCGCTCCCCGGCCGGCGCCGAGGGCCTCCCCGATCGCCCTCAGGTAGACCTCGGTCTTCCCGCTTCCCGTCACGCCCTGAAGAAGCGCGGGAAAGTACCGCTTCTCGCGGATGGCGGCCGTGAGCTGTTCGACCGCCGCGGCCTGCTCTCCCGTCAGGCGGAACGCGGAGCGCGCCGCCAGGACGGGAGGCGCTTCCTCCCGCAGAGCCTGAGGGAACGATCGCACCAGCCCGCCGAGCGAGAGGGTTCGAAGGACGGCCGGGCCCGCCCCGGTGGCCAGACGGATCTCCGCGGCGGTAGCGGGCCGCCCTATCGACCGGAGCCAGGCGAGGACCTGCTCCCCGCGGGAACTTCGGCGGACGTTCTCCGCCGGCCCGGCCGCCGGGAGATACGCCGTCTCGGTGCGCGCCCGGCGGTCCCGAAACGCGGAGACCGCGCGGACCCAGCCCCTGTCCTCGAGAGATCGCAGGGCGTCCGCCGCGCCCTTCGGGAGATCCGCGGCGCGAACGGGCTCACCGGACGCGAGCGCCTCGAGCACGGCGGCCTCGACGCCGGACGCCCGCCCGAGAGCTCCCTTTTGCGTGATCCGGTACCGGAGAGCCCCCGGAGCGGGCAGCCGCGCGGGAAGCGCGCTCCGGAGCACCTCACCTGTCGACGCGAAGAAGCGCCGGGCGGTCCGGCGCGCGAGCTCCAGAAGATCGGGCGGACACACCGGCTCCGTGTCGAGCACTTCGAGGATCTCGCGCATTCCAGGAGCGCTCGGGCCCGAGCCGGAGACGACGACCCCCGTGAGCGCGCGCTCCCCGAAAGGCACTCGCACCCGCGCGCCGGGAGGAGGCGGCGCGAGCCCGGGCGGAATGAGGTAGGAGAACTCGCGCCGCAGCGGCAGCGGGAGCGCGACGGAAACGATCGGCCGCGGGTCGGCCGGCTCGCTCAACGCGAGCGGCCGCGGCGTCGGCGCGGCCCCGGCCACGGCACGTGCTTACCCCCGCTGCGCCCGCGGGCGCGCGGCAATCCTCGCGCCCGTCTGCGAGACCGACGGAGACTCCGTGTCCTCATCCGTGTCGCCCACGAGCACAAACGTGTGCGCCGCAGGATCCCAGTGATACCGCCGGACGGTCTCGTCCTCCAGGTCGGGGCTGATGACGATCGAGTCGCGGTCGACGGACAGGTCTCCGCGAGCGAGGCTGATGTCGCGCTCGAGAAACGTTCCGGAGGAAAAATCGCCCGCCCCGCCCGGTGCCCTCCGGCCCGTGAGGACAACGACCGAAAACCAGGGCGTCGCGCCGCCCGCGTCGCGGCGGACGAACCCGACGACCA
Source organism: Acidobacteriota bacterium (assembly GCA_030854005.1). GTDB lineage: Bacteria > Acidobacteriota > Thermoanaerobaculia > UBA5066 > Gp7-AA6 > JALYUA01. The sequence goes on along the minus strand of JALYUA010000085.1, from coordinate 900 downwards.
GATCCAGGACGCCGTCGTCGTTCACGTCGCCGCGGACGAAGTACGGGTGATAGATCCCGTAGAGGCTCTTGAGCTCCGAATCTCCGTCTTTCCCGGGAAGCCGGTCTCCATCGCGGGCGACACGGAGGTTGGGATTGCGTTTCAGAAAGTCGTCGATCGCCCCCGTCTCGGCGGGAGTGATTGCATATCCGCCGGAGACCGCGCGCGCGGCGGACTGCGTGCGCGCCTCCGGAGACGCGTCCGCGGACGCGGCCCCGTTGGCGTTTTCCGAGACCTGCGGCGCTCGGTTCCGGCAGGAGAGCATCGACAGCGCCGCGAGCCACAGCGCGAGCGCGGCTCCCGAAGGCCACGGGATAGCGTGCCGGGAGCGGACTGCGGTGTCTTGGTCGAAAGGCATTGCGTCGCGAGGCGGCGATTGTACGGCAACGCACGATGTCAGACGGGTTCGCGCGCCGCTCTCCCGCCTCTTCGTGCCGGGTCTTCGTCTCCCGCTCATCTGCTAATGTTGCAAGCCTCGTGCTGACCGGCCTGCGCCGACGTCCGGCGCGAGACGCCTGGGGTCGCGAATCGCTTCCCGATGCCGGGATGACGGAGGAATTCTGAGACAGGAAAAAGACAGTCTCGGGATCCGGGAGATCCCCGACGCGGCCTACTGGGGCGCCCAGACTTCGCGAGCCATCGAGAACTATCCGATCTCGGGCGAGCGGGCGCACCCGGAAATGGTCCGCGCGTACACGCGCATCAAGAAGGCGTGCGCGGAGACCAGCCTGGAGTTCGGAACGCTGCCCGCGGAAAAAGCGCGCGCGATCGTGGCCGCCTGCGACGAGGTCCTGGCGGGCGGGCTGGCGGACCAGTTCGTCGTGGACGTCTACCAGGCGGGGGCGGGCACGTCCTTTCACA
>JALYUA010000084.1 GCA_030854005.1 Acidobacteriota bacterium | reverse complement strand
AGGTCGTAGTAACGGACGGAAGACGCGAGCGGCTTCGCGTCCGCGCTCGCGACGATCCCCGCGAGGTTGGTCAGGTCGTGGTCGAGCTTCGGCTCGAAGTTCAGGTCGTCCTCGTTGGCCTTGATGTTCGGGTTTATCAGCTTCTCTTCGACCGCCGTGAGCCGCAGCGAGAGCGCCGCGGCCCGCTTCGCCAGCGCGTCGCCCTTCCCGAGCCTCGCCGCGCGATCGCCGAGCTCCTTCGCCTGGCCGCGAGCGTCCCGGATCTTCAGGACGGTCGCATGCGTCTCGGACAGCCGGTCCCGGATGGCGGCCAGGAGGTCGTACTGAGCCTTGAGATCCGCTGCCGACGCGAATCCTCCCGGGTGAGGCTCCACGACTGCCGTCTCGGTGAACGACTTTCCTCCCGCGGTCAGCCGCACCTGGTAGGAACCGGGGCCCACTTTCGGCGGCGTCTTGGTTCCCTCGTTGAAGACCGCCTTCGGGACCAGTGTCGGCTTGAACACCCTCATGTCCCACACGAATCGATTCAGCCCGGCCTTCGGCTCCAGGGGCTTGTCGCGGTCCTTCTCCTCTTCCTCGCGCGAGGCCTGCTCCTTCAGGTCTCCGTCCTTCTCGGGCTTCTGGTTCGAGAAGGACCGGATGACTTTGCCTTCCGAGAGGATCTCGAGGACGACCTTGTCACCCTTCGCGGGCTTCTCGGAGAGCCAGTAGTTGACGATCACGCCGTTGGGCAGGTTCGTGCCGACTCCGCGGAGAGGCTCGTCCTCCTCGTCCACGCGCTCGGTCTGCATTCGGACCGCCTTGCGCGGAGCGAAGAGGCGCGGGCCCGAAGCGGGCACGTTCTCGTTCCACTGCCGCACCGGCGTCAGGTCGTCGAGGATCCAGAACGCGCGGCCCTGCGTGGCGACGACGAGATCCCCGTTCTTGACCGTCAGATCCGTGATCGGAGTCGCGGGGAGATTGCGCTGGAACGCGCGCCAGCTCGCGCCATCGTCGAACGAGACGTAGAGACCCGTTTCCGTGCCGGCGTACAGGAGCCCGCGCCGGGCGGGATCTTCCCGAACGACCCGCGTGAAGGCGTCCCCCGGGATCCCCGTCACGATCTTCGTCCACGTCTTTCCGTAATCCTTCGTCCTGTAGAGATAGGGAGCGAAGTCGTCGAACTTGTACATCGTGGCGGCGACATAGGCGACGCCCTTTTCGTGCGGCGAGGCGTCGATCGCGTTGATCTGGATCCACTCCGGCATTCCCTTCGGCGTCACGTTCTGCCAGGTCCTGGCGCCGTCCCGCGTGACGTGAACGAGCCCGTCGTCGGAGCCGGTCCACAGGACGCCCGGCTCCACCGGTGATTCGGAGATCGCGAAGATCGTACCGTAGACCTCGACGCCGGTGATGTCGCGCGCGATCGGGCCGCCGGAGTCGCCCTGCTTCGCCACGTCATTGCGCGTGAGATCCGGGCTCGCCTCCTCCCACGTCTCCCCTTCGTCGCGGCTGCGCAGGAGAATTCGACGCGTGGTACAGCGTCTTCGGATCGTGCCGTGAGATCAGAATCGGCGCGTTCCACTGGAACCGGTATTTCAAATCGCGCGTCGCGTGCCCGTCGGCGAGCTGCGGCCACGATCCGACCTCGCGCGCCTGCCTCGTCCGGTGGTCGTACCGCGTGATCTGTCCCCCGTACTCTCCCGCGTACACCACGTCCGGGTTCTTCAGGTCGGGCGCGATCCATCCGCTCTCGCCCCCGCCCGCCGAGTGCCAGTCGGCCATGTCGATCGCGGCGCCGGTGACGCCGCTCGGAATGCAGACGTTCGAGTTGTCCTGCTGCGAGCCGTACACCCAGTAGGGAAACCGGTCATCGGTCGTGACCCGATAGAACTGCGCGGTCGGCTGATTGTTCTGGGTCGACCACGTGCGCCCGCCGTTGAAGCTGATCGTCGCTCCCCCGTCGTTGCCGAGGATCATGCGGTTGGAATCGTCGGGGTCGATCCAGAGGTCGTGATGATCGCCGTGGGGCGAGGAGAGATTCGAGAACGTCTTTCCGCCGTCGGTCGAGCGGTGCAGATTGACGTTCGGAAGGTACACGGTGTCGGCGTTCTTGGGGTCGGGATATACCCAGGCGTAGTACCAGGCGCGCTGGCGGATCTTGTGCTCGTCGTTGACGTGCTTCCACTTCTCGCCGCGGTCGTCGCTCACGAAGAGCCCGCCGCCGTCTCTCGCCTCGATGAACGCGTACACGCGCCCCGGCCGCGCCGCGGACGCCGCGACGCCCACCTTTCCCCAGAGGCCGGAGGGCAGGCCTTCCGCCTCGATCTTCTTCCACGTGTCGCCGCCGTCCGTCGAACGATAGAGCGCGCTCGCCGGGCCTCCGTCGACGAGCTCCCACGGACGGCGGACGACCTGCCAGAACGCCGCATACAGGGTGCGCGGGTTGGAGGGGTCCATCGCGAGATCGGAGGCTCCCGTCTCGTCGTTCACGTAGAGAACCTTCGCCCAGGTGCGGCCGCCATCCCGCGACCGGTAGATGCCCCGGTCGGGGTTCCGCCCCCAGACGTGCCCCTGCGCCGCCACGTAGACGAGGTCGGGATCCGTCGGGTGGACGCGCACGCGCGCGATCTGCCGCGTCCCCTTGAGCCCCATCGACGTCCACGTCAGCCCGGCGTCGGTCGATTTGTAGACCCCATCCCCGTGCGAGACGTTGCCGCGGATCGGGGCTTCCCCCATCCCGACGTAGACCACGTTCGGGTCCGACTCGGAGACGGCGATCGCGCCGACCGAGCCGGTCTTGAAGTCTTTGTCGGAGACCGATTCCCAATTCGAGCCGCCGTCGGACGTTTTCCAGACGCCGCCCCCGGTCGCCCCGAAATAGAAGGTCAGAGGATCGTGGCGGACTCCCGTCACGGCGGTCACGCGGCCTCCGCGGAAGGGACCGATGTTGCGAAACTGAAGGCCGTCGAACAGATCTGAGAACGTCTTCGGCTTCTCGTCCGGCTTTGCGAAAGCCGGCGCCGATTTCGGCGCCGTGGCCGCGAAGAGCGGGAGAGCCGCCGCGAAAAGGCCGGCGAGGGCGAGCGCCCGGCGGGGATAAAACACGGGTCCTCCTTGATTCGAAGCCGCAGAGTATAGGGCAGCGCTCGCGCCTCCCGGCCGCGGTAGACTCCGGCCGTTGGTCGCGCCGACCCATCATGACGCCCCACTTTCGATGAAGTTCCGCGCCGCTCTCGCCGCCGCGTGGCTTGCGCTCGCCTGCGGGTGCGCCTCCGTTCGCATGGAGCACGGGGCGGCGGTCGGCTCCGCGGGCGCGGCGTGGGGGCGCGCGATGGACTCGCTCCTGCTCCTCGCCGAGGAGACCGCCGTCGACGCGGATTCGGCGCGCGCTCTCTCGGAAGGGCAGGGGTTGTCGCGGGAAGAACGGCGCACGGTGCTCGAAAAGCACGCCGGAATCGAGGACCTGGTCGCGGACCTGGAGCGCCTCCGCAGACACGCCCGGCTCCTCACGCGGTATTTCGAGGGATTGAAGGAGCTGACGGACCCGGCGGCCGACCGAGCCGCGTCCGACGCCGCCGCGAAGGCGGCCGACGCGGCGGGAGACCTCGGACGCGAGCTCTCCGGGTCAAAGCTTCTGAGCGCTTCGGAACGCGACCTTCTGTCGAAGACGGCGGGGCTGCTCGTCCGAGGCGTTCGGGAGCGCGCTCTCGATCGCGAGGTCGCGGCGCGCGCTTCCGCCATCGACCATGAGCTGGCCGTTCAGAAGGCGCTTCTCGACGCCCTCCGGCGCGAGATCCGGTCGGATACCGTTTCTCTGCGCGAGCTCGGACGGCAGCGGGACGTCGCGAGGCCCTATCTCGAGAACCGCGTGCAGGATCCCGCGGCGTGGATCGCCCAGCGGCGCCTCTACACTCTTCCTCCCGCGGTGGGCGACATCCTCGCCGACGCCAGCGACACGGCGAGCCGGCTGCGCTCGGCGTGGGCGGCGCTGGCGCAGGGACGCCTCGACACCGCGGCCTGGTCCACCC
>JALYUA010000128.1 GCA_030854005.1 Acidobacteriota bacterium | reverse complement strand
GTCTTCTCTTCGGCGCCGGGACGAGCGGGCGCCTCGCGGTCGTCGAGGCGGCCGAGCTCCCGCCGACGTTCGGCACCGATCCGCGCCGCGTCCGCGCCGTCATGGCGGGCGGACGCTCCGCCGTCTTCCGCGCGCGGGAGGGAGCGGAAGACCGGGGCGAAGAGGGCGACCGGGCCGCGTCGCGGCTCCGGCCGAGGGATCTCGCGATCGGCGTCTCCGCCAGCTCCGTGACGCCGTTCGTCCGCGGCGCGCTCTCCCGGGCGCGGCGGCGCGGCGCCCGCACCGTACTGGTCACGGCGAGCGGTAGTGCCGGCCTCGACGCGATCGCCGATGTGATCGTTCGCCTTTCCGTCGGCCCCGAGGTGCTCGCGGGATCGACGCGGCTGAAAGCGGGAACGGCGACCAAGCTCGCGTTGAACCAGATCACGACCTCCGCGCTCGCCGCCTCCGGGAAGGTCTACGGTCCGTGGATGGTGGATTTGCGCGCGGGATCGGCGAAGTTGAAGGACCGCTCCCGACGAATCGTCGCCGCGGCGTCGGGAGTGAGCGCGCGGCGCGCGGCGAGCCTCCTTTCGCGCGCGGGTGGCGAGGTGAAAACGGCGATCCTCATGGGAAGAACGGGATCGAACGCGAAAGACGCCCGGGTCCTTCTCACCCGGTCGACGGGGGATCTGAGAACCGCGCTCGGACGGAAACGAGGAAGGTGAGAGAAGCCCCCGCCCGGGCGAATCGATCGCGCCGCATCGATTTCGCCGACATCCGGTGGCATCCCCATTGCTGCGCTCTCCCGCTGGGGAAAACATGTCGATCGAGGACCTGAAGAAGAACGGAATGAGGCCGCATCTGACGGGCGCTCTCGACCGGGCAGAAGACATCGGTCACGATGGGCGCCTGGTGTTCGCGATGGTCGCGCGGCACTTCCTGAGCGAGGAGGAGCCGATCGGATACCTGCGGAAGGACCGCGATTTTTCCGAGGAGCAGGCGCGCTCCCTTTATCACCAGGTTCAAAGCCGGGGGTACAACCCGCCGCGGCGGGAGACTATCCTCGACTGGCAGAAGGAACAGGAGTTCCCGATCTGCGCGACCCCGGAAGACCCGGACGCGGCAAACGTCTACAAGGACCTGCCGTTTCCGGATCGCGTCTACGAGAACATCTCTGGTTATCACGAAAAAAAAGCCGAGAGCGAAGAGCATCCGGAGCGCTGACTCCTTCCGGCGGGGCATCGCCCCCCGCCCGGACGGACACGCGTATCCGCGGCCGCAGCTCCAGCGCTCGGGCTGGATCTCCTTGAACGGGGAGTGGGACTTCGCGATCGATCCGGACGGCGAGTGGACCGTCCCCGGGCAGGTGCGCTGGACGCGCACGATTCGCGTGCCGTTCGCGCCGGAGACTCCGGCGAGCGGCATCGGCGACACCGGCTTCTATCGCGCCTGCTGGTATCGAAGGCAGACCGCGGCACCGCACCTTCCGCCGGGTCAGAGGCTCCTGCTGCACTTCGGCGCGGTGGATTACGCGGCCACCGTCTGGATCAACGGCGCGCGGGCCGCGATTCACGAGGGCGGCTACACCTCGTTCACGGTGGATCTCACGGAATACCTCGCCGGTTCCGAAGTACTGGAGATCGTGGTGCGCGCCGAAGACGATCCCACCGATCTCGCCAAGCCGAGGGGCAAGCAGGACTGGCAGCTGCAGCCGCACTCGATCTGGTATCCCCGAACGACCGGAATCTGGCAGACGGTGTGGCTCGAGCGGGTGCCGTCGAGCTGGATCGACGAGGTCCGCTGGACTCCCAATCTCGAACGCTGGGAGATCGGTCTCGAAGCCCGCCTGGGCGGAAAGCCGCCGGAGGGACTCTGGCTCTCGGTCAAGCTGCGCGCCAACAACGTGCTCCTCGCCGACGACAGCTATCGCGTCATCTCCGGAGAGGTCCACCGGCGCATCGCGCTGTCCGACCCTGGAATCGACGACTACCGCAACGAGCTTCTCTGGAGTCCCGGCCGCCCGCAGTTGATCGACGTGGAAATGCAGCTATGGGCGGGCCGGGGAGATCTCGTTGATTCCGTCCGCAGCTATACGGCGATCCGGTCGATCGCCGCGCAGGGCGACCGGCTTCTCTTGAACGGGCGGCCCTACAACCTGCGCATGATCCTCGACCAGGGTTACTGGCCGGAGACGGGGCTGACCGCTCCCGAAGACGCGGCGTTGCGGCGGGACGTCGAGCTGGCCCGTGCGATGGGATTCAACGGCGTCCGCAAGCATCAGAAGATCGAAGACCCGCGATATCTGTTCTGGGCCGACGTCCTGGGCCTCGCCGTCTGGCTCGAGATGCCGAGCGCGTACCGCTACACCGACCGCTCGATCGAGCGCGTGACGCGCGAGTGGACGGACGCCATCAGACGTGACTACAGCCACCCCTGCATCATCGGCCTGGTGCCGTTCAACGAGTCGTGGGGCGTGCCCAACCTGCCCGACAGCCCGAAGGAGCGGCATTACGTCCAGGGCCTCTACCACCTGACGAAGACACTCGACCCGACTCGCCCGGTCGTCGGCAACGACGGATGGGAGAGCGTCGCGACGGACATCATCGGCATTCATGACTACGACTCGAACCCGGAGACGATCGCGCGGCGGTACCTGAGTGAAGACCTCGCGCCGCGGCTGTTCCAGCGCGAGCGCCCGGGGGGCCGGCTCCTGGTCCTCGAGGGCCAAACGGACCACCCGATCGTGCTATCCGAGTTCGGCGGGATCGCGTACTCGCGCGAGCCGGGAACCTGGGGCTACTCGCGCGCGGGCAGTGCGAACGGTTTTGCCGACAGCTACACCAGGCTCCTTGAATCCGTGCGCTCCGTCTCGCTTTTCTCCGGCTTCTGTTACACCCAGTTCGCGGACACCTACCAGGAGGCGAACGGCCTCCTCTACGCCGATCGCACTCCCAAGATCCCGCTCGACGTCATCGCCGAGGCGACGCGCGGAATTACGGGATCCGTCGCGTCGTCCTCGACGATCCAGGACAGCCTGCCCTTCCTCGATCGGGGGGAGCCGCCGCCGAACGTCGCCGAAGATCCCGAGTCCAGCGTCGACGAGGGGTCGGAGTGACGATCCACTGGCGCGAGCTGATCAAGCCGGACGGACGCCGCCTCGTCCTCTATTCCCGCCGCCCGATTCCCGAGGAGATCGAAGCCCCCAGCCCGGAGCCGGCGCCCCTTCACCCGAACTCGCACCTCCGCTGGCACTCGCTCCGCGGCGAATGGGTGTCGTACGCGACTCACCGACAGAACCGCACGTTCCTCCCGCCGCCCGAGTACAACCCTCTCGCGCCGGGCTCGAATCCCGACCATCCCACCGAGGTCCCGGCGGGAGACTGGGACGCCGCGGTGTTCGAAAACCTCTTCCCGACGCTGACCTCCGAGTCGCACGACCCGCCGCCGGAGATCGTCGAGACCCGCCCGGCGAAAGGCGCCTGCGAAGTCGTCGTCTTCACGCAGGACCCGAAGTCGAGCCTCGGGGCGCTGCCTCTCGCGCACCTGGAGCTGCTCCTCGAGGTCTGGGCGGATCGGTACCGCGTCCTGGGCGCGCGCGACGACGTTCAATACGTCTTTCCCTTCGAGAATCGCGGTGTCGAAGTCGGCGTCACGCTTTCGCATCCTCACGGGCAGATTTACGGATATCCGTTCGTGCCGCCGGTCCCCGCGCGCGAGCTCGAGATGCAGGGCGAGCATTTCCGCGCGACCGGCCGGGGACTCCTGGACGAGACCATCGCGGCGGAGCTGGCGGACGGACGCCGCATCCTGTACTCGGGTCCTCACGCGGTCTCGTGGGTGCCGGTCTTCGCGCGCTACGCCTACGAAGTCTGGGTGGCGCCGCTGCGGCCCGCGGGAAGCGTCGCGGATCTTACGCCCGCCGAGCGCGGGGACTTCGCGCGCGCGCTCAAGACCGTCCTGCTCCAGTACGACGGCCTCTGGGGGAGGCCTTTTCCGTACATCCTCGCTTTTCACCAGGCGCCGACGGACGGATGGCCGCACCCCGAGGCGCACCTGCACATCGAGTTCTACCCTCCGTACCGGATGAAGGACCGACTGAAATACCTCGCCGGAAGCGAAATCGGAGCCGGCGCTTTCACGGCCGACACGCTGCCGGAGGAGAAAGCCGCCGAGCTGCGCCGGGTCGAGGTCACGCTTGGCAGCAACGACGACGGAGACTGACGCCGGTCGCGATTTCCGGGAGCGCTTCGGCCGGGACTTCGAGCGCGCCGCCGAGGCGCCCGGCCGCGTCAATCTGATCGGAGAGCACACCGACTACAACGGCGGGTTCGTGCTGCCGACGGCGATCCCGCAAAAAACACGCGCGGAGCTGGCCCGGCGTAACGACCGCCGCGTGCGCGCGGCCAGCGCGGAAGCGGACGGGGGGCGGATCTCCGAATTTCTCCTCGGCGAAGAGTCCCGGCGCGGCGCCTGGATCGACTACGTCCAGGGCGTGACCGCGGAGCTCGCGCGTCAGGGCCTCGCGGTCCCGGGATTCGATCTTTGGATTCGGTCGGAGGT
>JALYUA010000124.1 GCA_030854005.1 Acidobacteriota bacterium | reverse complement strand
GTCCTGACCTGGGCTATGAGACGACTCCGGCGGGAGGCGAGCCGGGACTTACACACTCGGGAGGCGAGCCGGGACTTACACACTCTGCTAGACTCCGCCGCTTTCATGGCGCCTGAATGATCGAAGTCCAGAGCCTCACCAAACGCTACCCGACGGCGGTGGCGGTCTCCGACGTCACCTTTTCGGTGCGGCAGGGCGAGATCCTGGGCTTTCTCGGCCCGAACGGGGCCGGCAAGACGACCACGATGCGGGTCCTGACCGGCTTTCTCCCTCCGACCTCCGGAACGGCGCGCGTCGCGGGGTTCGACATCGTCCGGCAGTCCCGGGAGGCGCGCGCGTCTCTCGGCTATCTGCCGGAATCGGCGGCCCTGTACCCGGAGATGCGGGTCCGGGAGTACCTGGTTTTCCGGGCCCGGCTCGAAGGGGTCTCGGGGCCGGAAGTGCACCGCCGCGTCGGCGACGCGATCGACCGCTGCCTGCTCGCCGAGGTCGCCGACCGGAAGATCGACAACCTTTCCAAGGGATATCGGCAGCGCGCGGCTCTGGCGGGCGCTCTCGTGCACCAGCCTCCCGTGCTGATTCTCGACGAGCCCACGGTCGGCCTCGATCCGACGCAGATCATCCGGATCCGCGAGACGATCCGTTCTCTCGGGCGCGAGCGGGCGGTCCTGCTCTCGACGCACATCCTCCCGGAAGTGGACGCGGTCTGCGACCGGGTCCTGATCATCGACCGCGGCCGCATCGTCGCCGAGGGAACGCCGGAAGAGCTTCGGCGCCGCCTCGCGGGAACTCCGACCGTTCGCGCGGTCTTCGCGGGGACCGTGGCCGCGCGCGCGGACCTCGCGAAAATCCCGGGTGTTCTCGAGGTCGAAGAGACCGCGGCCGAAGGAGAGACGCGAGTGAAGGTCCACGGCGCGCCCGATTCGAACCTCGGCGAAGAGATCTTCCGGCTCGCGGTCGCCCGTGGATGGGTTCTCCGGGAGCTCGCCCGGGACGCCGTCACGCTCGAGGACGTCTTCGTCCGCCTGACGCATCACGACGACGCGGCGGCCGTGGCCGTGGAAGAAACGCCGGCGCCCGTCGAGAGCCCCTCATGAGGAAGTGGCTCGCGATCGTCGGCCGCGAATGGCGCGCATACTTCTTTTCGCCGCTCGCCTACGTGATCCTTTCCGCGTTCCTCCTCGTGAACGGGATCATCTTCTACGCGATCCTGTCGTATCTCGCGGCCCCCGGAGCGGGCCGCGGCCAGGCGCTGATCCTGCTCTTCACCAACACCTATTTCTGGATCTTCAACCTCTTCGTCGTCCCGATCATCGCGATGCGCCTCTTTCCGGAGGAACGCCGGAGCGGGACGATCGAAAGCCTCCTGACGGCTCCGGTTTCCGAGACCGAGGTCGTCCTCGGGAAATGGTTCGGGGCGGTGGGGTTCTTCCTGACCCTGTGGGCGCCGACTCTCCTGTACGTGATCTTCCTGCGCTCGCAGACGAAGATCGACATCGGCCCCGTCGCCTCCGGATATCTCGGTGTTGCGCTTCTGGGCGGTTACTTCCTGGCGGTCGGGACGTTCGCCTCGACTCTGACCAAGAACCAGATCGTCGCGGCGATCCTCTGCTTCGGGATGCTGATCCCGATCTTCTCCGTCGGCCTTCTCGAGTCCATCCTGGGCGGCGCGGGCCGCGACGTGATCGGGTATCTCAACCTCTGGGACCACATGGATGAGCTCGCGAGAGGCGTCGTGGACAGCCGCAGGATCGTCTATTACCTCTCGGGGACGGCGTTCTTCCTGTTCCTCGCGACCGTGTCGCTGGCCGCGAGGAAGGAGAACCCGTGAAGCCGGCGTCGGCGCGGAGAAGCGCGTCCACGGTCGCGATCGTCCTCGGCATCGCGCTTCTCGCCGGGGTGAACTGGCTCGGGTCGCGGCACTGGTGGCGCGGCGACTGGACTTCGAGCGGCCTCTATTCGATCTCCGACACGACTCGGAAGACCGTGGCCGGGCTGACGAAGCCCGTGCGCGTCACGGTCTTCATGACGAGGCAGTCGCGCCTGTACCAGCCCGTCACCGAGCTCTTGAACCGTTACCGCAGCCTGTCGCCGAAGATCGAGATCGAATACCTCGATCCCGAGCGCAACCCGATGCGGGCGAAGGCGCTTCTCCAGGAGTTCGAGATCCGCCAGAACACGGTCGTCTTCCGCTCCGGAGATCGGAAGAAATACGTCGAAGAGAGCGCGCTGGCCGATTTCGACTTCGGGGGCGCCATGGGCGGCGGCGCTCCGGAGATCAAGACCTTCAAGGGCGAAGAGGCGTTTACGTCCGCGCTCCTCGACGTGACGGAGAGCCGCGTCACGAAGATCTACTTCACGTCCGGACACGGCGAGCCCGCGCTCGACGGGGCGGAGCGCGGCCGCGGATACGCCGACATCAAGCAGGCGCTGGAGCGCCAGAATCGAGCGGTCGCGGCCTGGAGCTCCCTCGGGAAGGGAGACCTCCCGGGAGACGCGAGCGTCGTCGTCGTCGCCGGACCGCGCACGACCTTTCTCGAGCCCGAGACGGCCGCGCTCACGAAGTTTCTGGCGGGCGGCGGGCGCCTCCTCGTGCTCGCCGATCCGGTCCTTCCGGGGGGCGCGTCGCCGCCTGCCGACCTCGGGCTCGGCGGCCTGCTCGCGTCCTACGGGGTCCGCCTGAACGCGGACATCGTGATCGACCCGGAGAAGGCGCTTCCGCAGGTCGGGCCGGAGACTCTGATCGCGGACAAGTACGGGTCTCACCCGATCGTGCGGTCCCTGGCGTCGGAGTCGCTCCCGGTCGTCTTCCCTCTGGCGCGCTCGGTCGCGAAGACGGAAAAACCTCCCGCCGGCTTCGTTCAGACGCCTCTCGTCGAGACGACGGCGTCCGGCTGGGGAGAGACGGCGCTCACGAAGCTCGATGAGGTCAAGAAGGACGCGGCCGACAACGCGGGACCAGTCGCGATCGGCATGGCGGTCGCTCCCTCCGACGAGAAGAAGCCGGGGGCCCGGCTCGTGGTCTTCGGCAACTCGCGCTTCATCGCCAACGGCGCCCTGGCGCAGGCCGGAAACGCCAACCTCTTCTTGAGCTCCGTCGCGTGGCTGGCGGGCCAGGACCGCCTCGTCGGGATCGCGCCGAAGACGCCCGAGCAGGCCTCCCTCTCGATGACGCGCTCGCAGGTCAACCGGATCGGGCTCGCGGCGGTCCTCGGGATGCCGCTTTTCGCCGTCCTGCTCGGCGTTTGGGTCTGGTACCGGCGCAGGGACTGAAAAGGCGATCGTGTCCTCCCGCAAGATCCTGGTCCTGACGGGCCTCGTCCTTCTCCTGTTCGGGTTCATCGTCTTCTTCGAACGGAAGATGCCGACGACCTCGGAGGCGGCGCAGAAAAAAGAGCTCCTCTGGGACCTTCCCGTGGACCAGGTCGAGACCCTCCGGCTCGAGCACTCCGGCTCTCCGGCCGTCGAGCTCAAGCGGACGGGCCCGGCGGCCTGGAGGCTGGTCCACCCCGAGCCCTACCCGGCGGACGCGACGGCGTCGGCGGACGTGGCCGCGCAGCTCGCCCGTCCCCACCGCGCTGGAAGCGATTCGGCCGACGCCCGCCCGGAGGACTACGGGCTCGCCGCGCCTTCCACGAAAGCCACGATCGTCTGGAAGGACCCGAAGAGCGCGGGGAAGTCCCAGTCCCGCACCATCGAGTTCGGAGTCGACATTCCCGGCACGGACGCGGTCGCGGCGCGCGCGTCCGGAAGCCCGCGCGTCTTCTTCCTCGCGTCCTCCGTGGCCGCCGCGGCGCGCAAGTCCGGCGCCGACCTGAGGAGCAGGGACGTCTTCGGCGGGGCGGCGTCCGAGCTGACGAAGATCGACATCGAACGGGGGCGCGGCCGCGTGGCGCTCGCCCGGAAGAACGGCGTGTGGTGGCTCAATCAGCCGGTCGTCGACCTCGCGGACGGCGACTTTTCCCAGCGTTTCGTGGACGAGCTCACGAACCTGAAGGCGCTCGAGTTCGTCAGCTCCGGTGAGAGGCAGAATCTCGCGGCGCTCGGGCTGGCGCCGCCCCTCTACCGCGTTACGCTCGCGGACGCGAAGACCCCGACCGCGGTCGACTTCGGGGCGACGCGGTCGGATGGGAACACCGTGTACGCCCGGCGGGAGACCCAGGTCTTCCTCGTTCCGAGCTCGATCGTCGAGGACCTGTCGCGCGAAGCCGTCGTCTTCCGCGAGCCGCGGCTGGTTCGCTTCGATCGCGCGGCGCTCTCCGCCATCGACGCGAGCTTCGGCCCTGAGCGGTTTTCCCTGGCGAAAAAAGACTCGGGCTGGGTGACCGGAACCAGGACCGTGCCAGCGGCCGCCGCCGACGACCTGATGACGGCCCTCCTGGACTTGAAGAGCCGGAGCTTTCTGGACGACACGGCCGCGGCGTCGTTCGCCTCGAGAGCGCCGGACGCGACGCTGACG
>JALYUA010000083.1 GCA_030854005.1 Acidobacteriota bacterium | reverse complement strand
CCGAGTCCGCGCTGATGTCGTTGAAGAGGACCAGCACGCCGTGTCCGCTGGGAAGCCGGACGGGCTTGCTCACCCAGCGCAGGGACCGCCACTGGGGAAACTGGATCTCGAACTCTCCGCGCGCCTCCTCCACCGCGGCGTGCGAGTCCTTCGTGCTCCGGTCCAGAAAGTCGGGGGGCTCGTTGGAGGATCTCCGGAGGTCGCGGACGAACTGTTCGCGGGTCATCCGCTGGAGCCGTTCGGAGGGGATGTCGAACGCGGCGGCGATCGCCGGGTTCGCGAAGAGAACCCGGTCGGCGTCGAGCAGCAGGACGCCCCCCTCGAGGCGCGAGAAAGCCGCCTGGAGGGCCCCGTGGGACGCCTCGAGCGCCCGGCGGAGAGCCCGCTCGGCGCGCAGCTCCTCGCGCAGGCGGGCCACCTCGTCGGCCGCGCTGATTCCCGTCAATCGAGGGCCTTCGGCCATTCCTTCCATCTTAGCCCTCGTGTCCACACGGTCACGTCAGCGGAGCTTGCGGAAGACGGGTTGCGTCTCGTTGGGCGGACCTGGAAGCGGGCGGCACGCCGCGATCGGACGGCGGCCTCCCGTCCGGAGCCGCGCGGTGTGCGCGCTCCTCGTTCTCTACAGCACGCTCAACGCTTGACGCTCAACGCTCAACCTTCCCCCTTCGGGGATCCACCGTCCTCCCCTTCAGTTGCCCGCAGGCAGCGCTCGCGTCGGGCCCGCGGCTCCTCCGCACGGTGACGGGAAGCCCGCCGGCCGACAGCCGCGCCGCGAAACGGTCGATCGCGTCCTCGGAGGGGCGCTTCCAGCCGGGGAGATAAACGGGGTCCTCGTTCAAAGGAATGACGTTGACCTTCACGCGGAGTCCCGCGAGAAGGCGCGCGAGGCGCCCGGCGTCCTCGGGAGAGTCGTTGACGCCCGCGATCAGCACGTACTCGGCGGTCATTCGCCGGTGCGATTCGAGCGGCCACGCCCGCATCGCCGCGACGACGCCCTCGAGCGGATACGTCCGGGTGATGGGCATCAGCCGCGTGCGAGTCTCCGAGTCCGCGGCGTTGATCGACACCGCCAGATTCGGCCGGCGCTCCCGCGAGGCGAATCGCTCGAACGCCGGAGTGATGCCCGACGTGGAGACCGTGACGCGCCGCGGAGAGACTCTGTCGAAGAGGAGATCGAGGGACCGCGAAACGCCGTCGGTATTCAAGAACGGCTCTCCCATTCCCATGAAGACGATGCGCAGCCCCTCCGTCGACCGGCCGACGTCGTCGAGCACCGCGTAGAGCTGGCCCAGGATCTCGCCCCCGGAAAGGTTGCGTCCGGCCCCGAGCCGTCCGGTCACACAGAACGCGCAGTCGACCGCGCAGCCCGTTTGCGAGGAGAGACAGACGGTGAATTTCGAGAGCGGCGCGGACGATCCGGCGGACGGACGTGCGCGGAGGGGCGGAGCCCCGGCCGGATGGGCCCGCGCGTCCTCGAATTCGTTCGCCTCCGAAAACGACCGCGTGCCGGGCATGAAGACCGCCTCGATGAGCGCCCCGTCCGCCAGCCGGAGGCCGTATTTCACGCTCCCGTCCGAAGAGGGGTCGCGCCGGGCGACCGACGGCAGGAAGAGCGGCGCTTCCCGCGCCAGGCGCTCCCTCAAAGCGCCCGGCAGTTCGCGCATGAGGGCGTAGTCGCGATGTCCCGTTCGGTGAAGCGCTTCGAAGATCTGCCGCCCCCGGTAGCGAGGGTGCGACCAGGAGTCCGCGAGGTCCTGCCACTCCGAGACGGTCGAGCCGAGGGGATCGAAGGGGGAGCTCATGGGATGAGGAAGGTATCAGCGGGCCGGAACCGAAACGGAAGGCTGGAAGCGGAGAACCGGCCCGCTACTCGCTCCTGGACCTGACCGGTCTGCGCGCCGGCGCGGCGCGGCGGCGGACGGGCCGGCGGGACCGCACCTTGCGGGTGGGATCGATGCCGAGCGATTTCAAGAGACGCAGGTCCTTGACGTTGATCCGAAATGCGGCGCGTTCCTCGACCAGCATGTCTTTTGCGTCCTTGCCGGAGGAAACGGCCGTGAGGCGGCGCCGGCCCCCGCCGCGCGGCTCGCGCTTGTTCACGCCGACCTTGGCATCGAGAACCATGTAGAGGTTGTACCCCTCGTCGCGGATGCGTTGAATGGATTCGTGCACGCGACCCGAGCCCGAGATGGACTCGTTGATCGCCTGCCCGAGCTCCTTCAACATCTGGCGGAGGTGGTCGTTCAGTTCCATGCCGCGGCGATTATCGCTTCGCCTTCTCGGAAGCGTCAAGGCTGTCAGCGGACAGGTTTGCTGTTATAATTGCGGCGCTTTCGTTCTCCGCGAATGCCCCGTTTCACCGGGCGCGTTTCTCCCGCGAAGCGCCCGCCTCTCGCCGCTGATAGCCTCTCAGCGAAAGTCATGACGCGCGATTTCTCCGCCACTTCGGCTCCCGCGTTCTCCTCGTTCTCGCACCTCGAATGCACGCGGTGCGGCGAACGTCTCGCGAAGGACGGAGGAGCCAACCTCTGCCCGCGTTGCCGTGGACCTCTCTTCGCCAGGTATTCGCCACCGCCTCTCGATCGCGGCGGAGTCTCCGGGCGCGCGAAGTCGATGTGGCGGTGGCACGAAATGATGCCGCTCGGAAATCCCGCGAACGTCGTCTCGCTCGGCGAAGGCGGAACCCCGCTTCTCTCCGCGCCGAGGCTCGGAGCGAAGGACGGATTCACGGACCTGTGGATCAAGGACGAGGGGAACAATCCTTCGGGCTCCTTCAAGGCGCGGGGGCTCTCGGCAGCGGTCTCCCGCGCCCTGGAGCTCGGACACCGGGAGATCGCGGTCCCCACCGCCGGCAACGCAGGAGGCGCCGCCGCGGCATACGCGGCCCGCGCGGGGCTCGCCTGCCACGTCTTCATGCCCGCCGACACGCCGCCCGTGTTTCGCGTCGAGTGCGAGCGATACGGGGCCACCGTGACTATGGTCGACGGGTTGATCGACGAGTGCGGAAAGCTCGTCGCGGAGCGCGCGCCCCTCGAAGGCTGGCACGACGTGTCGACGTTGAAGGAGCCTTACCGGGTCGAGGGCAAGAAGACCATGGGGTACGAGCTCGCCGAGGATTTCGGCTGGGAGCTGCCGGACGCGATCCTGTACCCGACCGGCGGAGGCACGGGCCTGATCGGCATGTGGAAGGCTTTCGAGGAGATGGAGGCTCTCGGGTGGATCGAGCCGAAGCGTCCCCGGATGTTCTCCGTTCAGGCGAGCGGCTGCGCCCCGATCGTGCGCGCGTTTCAGGAGGGACGGCCCGTCTCGGAGAAGTGGGAGAACGCTTCGACCTACGCCTCGGGTCTGCGGGTCCCGAAGGCGTTCGCGGACGACCTGATCCTCTCCGCCGTGCGCGCCTCGGGAGGCACGGCCGTCGCGGTGGACGACGACGCGATGCGCCTCGCGAGCGACGAGATCGGCTCTTCGGAGGGCCTGTTCGTGGCGCCGGAAGGGGGAGCGGTGTGGGCGGCCGCGAAGTCGCTCCGCGCGTCGGGGGATCTCGATGCCGGTTCCAGGATCGTCCTCTTCAATACGGGGAGCGGGTTCAAGTACCTCTGAGGACGGCAGGCGGGAGGCGGCAGGCGGGGGGCCGGCTGCGGCCCGTATAATGCGCGGTTCCATGAAATACGGCTCACTCCGCCCCCGTCTCGACCCGATCCTCCCGACGGTGGAGAAGCCGGGCCGGTACATCGGCCTCGAGAGAAACGTCGTCCGCAAGGACCTCTCGAAGGCGGCGGTCACGCTCGCGCTCGCGTTTCCCGACACGTACGAGATCGGGATGAGCCACACGGGCCTGAAGATCCTCTACGAGCTCGTCAACCGCCGCCCGGATCTCGCCTGCGAGCGCGTCTACGCGCCCTGGACCGACCTCGAGGCGAAGATGCGGGCCGCCGGGATTCCGCTCTTCTCCACCGAATCCTTCGCGCCCGCGGCGGACTTCGACGTGCTCGGTTTCTCCCTTCAGGCCGAGGTCAACTACTCGAACATCCTGAACATGCTCGACCTCGCCGGGACCCCCGTCTGGCAGCGGGACCGCGGCGACGCCGACCCCCTGGTGCTCGGCGGCGGCCCGTGCACCGCGAATCCCGAGCCGATCGCGGATTTCTTCGACGCGTTTTTGATCGGCGACGCCGAGGAGGCGCTCGTCCGGTTCCTGGACGCCTATCGCGAAGCGCGAGACGCGGGGTTGCCCCGGCGGGATCTCCTCGCGCGGCTCTCGCAGATCGAGGGCATCTACGTGCCCTCCTTCTACGACGTCGCGTACTCCGAGGACGGACGCATCTCCGCGATCACGAAGAATGACCCGCGCGCTCCGGCGACGCCGAAGCGGACGTGGGTTCCCGTTCTGAAGCCCGAGTACTACCCGGAAAAGCCGATGGTCCCCTCCGTCGAGATCGTGCAGGACCGCCTGGGGCTCGAGGTCATGCGCGGCTGCACGCAGGGATGCCGCTTCTGCCAGGCGGGGTACTGGTACCGGCCCGTGCGGGAGCTCGACCCCGACGACGTCGCCGCGATGACGACGAAGTTCATCGCGGAGTCGGGGTGGAGCGAGGTCGGTCTGCTGTCACTTTCGACCGCCGACTATTCGCAGATCGAGCCGCTCGTGAAATGCCTGGCGCCGCAGCTCTCGGATCGCCGCGTTTCGATCTCTCTTCCGTCGCTGCGCGCCGAGGCCTTCTCGGTGGGCCTCGCCGACGCGGTCTCCGAGGTGCGCAAGTCCGGCTTCACGTTCGCCCCCGAGACCGGATCCGATCGGCTGCGCCGCGTCATCAACAAGACCTTCACCAACGCGGACATGGTGCGGGCGGCGGACTTCGCGTTCTCGCGGGGCTGGGATCTGATCAAGGTGTACACGATGATCGGCCTGCCGACGGAGACTCCGCCGGATCTCGACGAGCTCGTCACTCTGGTCCGGAACATCCTGAAGCAGGGACGCGGCCGCAAGGAAGTGAACGTCTCCGTCGGCTCGTTCGTGCCGAAATCCTGGACGCCGTTTCAGTGGGCGCCGTTCGACGGCGTCGAGGTCCTCGAGCGAAAGCTCGCGTACCTGAAGGACCGGTTCCGCAGCGTCCGTGGCGCGAAGCTCAAGTGGCATGAGCCGCGGGAGGCGGAGATCGAGTGCGTGCTGTCCCGCGGCGACAGGCGCATGGGCCGGGTCCTGCACACGGCGTGGCGATCGGGCGTTCGCTTCGACGGGTGGAGCGAGCACTTCCGCTACGACCTCTGGATGCGGGCTTTCGAGACGGAGGGAATCCCGAAGGAAGCGTACCTGCGGGCGTACGAGCTCGACGAGATCCTCCCCTGGGACATCCTCGACGTCTCCATCCGGAAGCGCTTTCTCCAGATCGAGCTCATCAAGGCGAAGAAGGAGATGCGCACCGAGGACTGCAAGTGGGGGCACTGCTACGCGTGCGGGGTCCCCGGAAATGGGGAGGACACCGTGCTGGCCGCGGCCATGGCGGGGCGGCTCCCGGCGGCGATGGACGCCGCGCGCGAATCGGATCCCGCCTCCTATCGCGACGTCGCCAAGGGGGCGGCGTACCGGCAGAAGGCGCTGCCGGATCTTCCTTCCGCCGCGCGCGGGCCCCGCGTGTTCACGGGAACGCCGCGGCGCTACCGCGTCTCGTTCGACAAGGCCGGCGACGCGCGCTTTCTCTCGCACCGCAACACCATGGACGTCTTCGAGCGCGCCATCCGGGCCGCGGGACTGCCGGCGCGATACAGCGAAGGGTTCAATCCGCACATGAAGCTTTCGATGGGCCCGGCGCTCCCGCTCGGCCTCGAGAGTCTCCACGAGGTCTTCGACGTCGAGGCGGTCGCGCCCTTCCCCGAAGACGCGGCCGTGCAGATCGAATCGAAGCTGCCGTCCGGGATCGGTGTGATCGAGGTGCGCGAGCTCGGTCCCGCCGACCGCGCGCTGTCGCGCTCGGTCAAGGGCGCCCGGTATGCGGTGCGCCTCGCGTCGGAGGAGCAGATCGCACGCGCCGGAGACGCCGTGGCCAACGGATGGAGCGAGGCGATCCCGGCGCTTCGCGCCCTGTCGCTCGAGAGCGGGCCGGGCGGCGCCCGTCTCC
>JALYUA010000108.1 GCA_030854005.1 Acidobacteriota bacterium | reverse complement strand
CGCCCGCATGGACTGAGGACTGAGCCCAACCGTAGGATGGCGAGACGGCGGCCACAACTGTCCGGGACGGCCAAAAAAGCGCAGGCGCTTCCGCGGACCGGTTTCCTGGCCTTGCAGTCAGGTCTCTCCCGCGGACTGTCCCAATGGACAGGGGAACCAGATTCGTCGAAATTCGCGAGGAAGGAGGACGAACTTCGTCGAAGCACCCCCGGCGCCGCTTCGGCACCGGGGGCCGGCCTGCGAGCTCTCCTCCGCTTCTAGGTCGTGCGCCGGGCAGCGCTGGCTTTCTCGATGAACTCCCAGACTCTGGGGTCGCCAAACCGCGATGTCTGCTCCTGGACGGCAGGCGACCAGTTTTCACGATCCGCCCACGCCTTCCCGATGCCGGCGCGAATCTCGGGATCCCCGCCGGTGAAACTCTGGATGAGCTCCTGCCATCGCCCGAGGAGCGCCTGCGCCTCCGAGCCAGCCGGGTCCCGATCGAGCGATGCCTCGACGTCGCGGAAGAGATCGGCCCATGCCCGGGTCGCCGCTCCCTGGGCCTCCCGCATCTCCGGCGCCCGGGCGTCCCGCTTCGCGGCCAGCTTCTCCCACGCCGCGTCGGTGTAGTACTTCTTCCAGTCGTTCTTTTCCATTTCCATCACCTCGATGATTCGTTTGAGGACTCCTGCCGCCGCCGGTCTTCCGGGCGCGATGGACCGCTCGGCCGCCCCGATCGCCTCGATGGCGACGTCGAGACGGCGGCGCTTTTCCTCGAGCGCGCCGCGCTGCGCCCGAAGCACCTCCGCGACCGAGCGACCATCCTGCTGGAAGAGCGCCCGGATTTCCTTCAGCGAAAATCCCAGGAACTTGAGCGCGACGATTTGCTCGAGCCGTTCGAGATCCCGATCCGTGTAGATCCGGTAGCCGCTGGCAGTCCGGCGCGGGGCGAGCAGTCCCACCCGGCCGTAATGATGCAGCGCCCGGACGGTGACGCCGGCGAGCTCCGCGAATTCCCGTACCCGGTAGTCACTCATCACGCGCGGCCTCCTCTCACGGACACGGTCGCCCCTGACGCAGGGGGAGAGTCAAGCCGGTTTCCGGTCCTGCCGGCCTCCGGGCCGCGCTATCGGGGAGGGTCACCCCGCGGCCCGTTCCCCGGGGGCGTCGAAGCGCTCCCGTCCTTCAGGTACTTCTCGAACCAGCGGGTCACCGCGACGGCGGACCGGATGCGGTTTGGCGTCTTGCGCCACCCGTGTCCCTCGTCCGGGAAGAGAACGTATTCGACGGGAACGCCGCGTTTCTTCAGGCTCTCCACGACCTGCTCGGCCTCGACGACCGGCACGTTGGTGTCGTTGGCGCCGTGGAGCACGATCGTTGGAGCCGTCACTCGCTCGACTCGGTGGATCGGGGACAGCCGCCGCAGGAGATCCGCCTCCTTTTCGGGGTCTCCATACTCGATCTTCGAGATCGCCGCCATCCAGGGTTCGGTATGGCGGAAGAACGTCTCGAAATTGACGACGCCGAAGAGGTCCGCGCCGGCGGCGAACAGCTGCGGATATTCCGAGAGCCCGGCCATCACCATGTAGCCGCCGTAGGAGCCGCCCATGATGCCGATGCGCTTCGGGTCTGCGCCCGCCCGGACGGCCGCGCCGACACACGCCTCGATGTCGCGGACTCCGTTCACCCGAAGCGCCCCGTTGTCGAGGTTGACGTATTTTTTTCCGAAGCCGGAAGAGCCGCGGACGTTCGGCGCGAAGACCCCGATGCCTCGCGCGAGCAGCGCCTGGTACTGGCTGCTGAAGCTCGGCCGCTCCTGGCCTTCCGGCCCGCCGTGGAACGAGAGAACCACGGGAAAGGGCGCCGTCTTAGAGGCGGGCCGGTACATCCAGCCGGAGAGCTCGATCCCGTCGTGCGCGGGAAATCGAATCAACTCGGGGCGGACGAGCTGCGCGAGATCGATACCCGCGTGCGGGCTTCGCGTCACCTGTCGCAGAGCGCCGGTGGCCACGTCCATCACCCACACGTCCGCCGGGGTCGACGCGCCGGAGCACACGAGAGCGAGCGATCTTCCGTCTCGTGAGAACTGGAGGCCTCCGGCGATTTCCGCCGGAAGCTTCGGCCGCAAAGTGGTCTTTCCGGATCGCAGGTCGTAAAGCTCGATCTCGCTGCGACCGGCGGCGTTCCACACGAGCGCGGCCCAACGGCCGCCTTCGTCGACCGAAAAGGTGGCGAGCTCGGCGTCCTCCCGCAAGGCGAGGATCTCCATGTTCCCCGGGGCGCCGCCGTCCTCGAGCCGGAGCCGGGCGAAGGCGCGCCGGTCGCGGCCTTTGTCCGTCGCGAGGTAGATGGCGGTCCCGTCCGGGGCGAACTCGCCGAAAAAGCTCCCCGGACCGTCGTGCGGCGTGAGCAGGGTCTCCCGTCCGGACGCCAGATCGACCAGGTAGAGATTGTTGTCTCCCCGGCTGACGAGGCGATCGAGAAGCGCGCGCTTCCCGTCGCGCGAGATGTCGGAGAAGCCGCCGATTCCGTGGTTCTCGGTCACCAGCCGCGTCGTGCCCGCGGCGAGGTCGAACACGTACGCGTCGATTGCGGCGCCGCTTCGGCGGTTCGAGCCGAGGGCGAGGAGCCGTCCGTCGTGCGACCAGCCTCCGAGGCGGTTCGTCTCCTTGCCGCCCGCTGTCAGCCTCCGGAGCCCGGAGCCGTCCGGCCGGACCAGGTACACCTGCTCGTTCATCCCGCCGCCGGGGGCCAGAGTGAAGGCGAGCCAGCCGCCGTCCGGAGACCATTCCACGAAACCGACGGGATCGTCGAAGGCGGTGACGAGCTGCGGGAATCCGCCCGCCGCCTCGACGGTCCAGACCTGCGGCAGGCCGCCCAGGTTCGAGACGAAGGCGATCCGGCTGCCGTCGGGGGAGAAGGAAGGCGAGCCCGCGTTCCCGATCTTCGCCATGAGCGAGACCGCCCGTTCGAGGTCGTCCATCTCGGCGCGGGCTCCCGCCGAAGAGGCCGTGGAGAGAAGAACCGCGATCAGGACCGCGCGCGCGAAACGGTTCATGGTTGCTCCTGCGGAGGAAGTGTCAAGGCCGTTGGAAAGTCTGACATTTTTCGCGGCCCGGCACGAGTCGTGAAACGCTCCGGCCCATGGCATCCCTCTTCGATCCGTTCACTCTGCGCGGCGTGACGCTGCGCAATCGCATCGGGGTCTCGCCGATGTGCCAGTACAGCTCGGAAGATGGACTCGCGAACGACTGGCACCTCGTGCATCTCGGCTCGCGCGCGGTCGGGGGCGCCGGCCTCGTGATGGTGGAGGCGACGGCTGTCGAGCCGCGCGGGCGCATCTCGCCCCAGGACATGGGCATCTGGTCCGACGCGCACGTCGAGCCGCTCGCCCGCATCGCGCGCTTCGTCGCCGATCAGGGCGCCGTGCCCGGAATCCAGCTCGCCCACGCGGGCCGGAAAGCGAGCGTCACGAGGCCGTGGGACGGGGACCGTCCGCTGTCGGACGGTGAAGGAGGCTGGCCGGTCATCGGAGCGAGCGCACTGCCGTTCAAGGAGGGGTGGCGGACACCGGTTCCGATGACGGCGGCCGACATCGACAGCCTGCTCGCGGATGTGCGGCAGTCGACGCGCCGGGCGCGGGAGGCGGGGTTTCGGTGGGTCGAGCTCCACGCCGCGCACGGCTATCTGCTGCACTCCTTCTATTCGCCGCTGTCGAACCGGCGGGACGACGAGTACGGCGGCTCCTTCGGGAATCGCATTCGCCTGACCGTTGAGGGGCTGCGCGCGATCCGGAGTGAGTGGCCGGCCGATCTCCCGGTGGCGGTGCGCCTCTCGGGCACGGACTGGGTGGACGGCGGATGGACGGTCGAAGACTCGGTGACGCTCTCGCGGCGTCTCTCGGAGGAGGGAGCCGATTTGATCGACTGCAGCTCGGGAGGAAACGCGCCCTCCGCGAAGATTCCGGCGGGCGCCGGATACCAGGTCCCGATCGCGGCCGCCGTGCGGAGCGGGGCGCGGATCGCCACCATGGCGGTCGGGATGATCACGGATCCCATGCAGGCCGACCAGATCGTCCGCAACGGTCAGGCCGACCTGGTGCTCCTGGCGCGCGAAGAGCTCCGCGATCCGTACTGGCCGCTCCATGCGGCGAAGGCGCTCGGCGAGTCCGAACGGGTTCCGGTGCCGGTCCAGTACGGGCGCGCCTTCAGCGGTCGGCGATCGCCGGGCGTCCGCGGCCAATAGCGAAGCTTGCTGGGGAGGCGGAGCGCTGTCTTAGTGTATAATAAAGACCTGACCCCAGCTATTTGGCGGGCGGGGTGACGGCGGCGGTGCGGTTGGCGGCGAGCAGTTTCGCCAGGACTTCGTCGTAGTAAGGCTTTTCCCGCAGGCCGGCGTACTTGCCCGGGAAGAGCGCGGCGGTGATGTCGGCGGCTCCGCGCTTCGGGTCGTAGTTGTTCAAGACGACAGCGAGGCGCTGATCGTGGGGCAGGCGGGTGTTGTCGATCATCGGGAAGTCGAAGTGGCCGATCCAGAACTCCGTCGAGCTCGTGTCGACGCGGTTGCTTTCCACGGTGCGAATCGTCATGCGCAGCTGGAGCTCTGCCGTCTCGGGGTCGGCCGTCAGGACTTCCAGCTTCACGTTGCGGCGGATGCCGTCCACGACGAGCTCCTTCGCGACGAAGGGAGCGCTCGTCTCCCCGTTGGGGAAGATCAGGTTCCGCGTGTCGATGGTGGCGTCGAACGTCTCTCCCCCATCCTCGATCACCAGCATCTGCTTCTTGATCACGGCATCCGCGACCTGGTTGAGCCTCTTGACGTAGTCCGCCCGGTTCGGGCTCGTCTTCACCTCCCGCTCGATGTGCAGGAAGAGCGGTTTCAAATTCAACGACTCGTGAAAGTTGTACACGAGAAGCTCGAGGTTCAACATCTTCTGCTCCGGGGTCGCCGGCCCGGAGCGCAGGAAAGAGCTGATGATGGACGTGAACATGTCCTTGCGCAGCGCGCTCTCCGACTCCTCCCGTTTGCTCGTCAGCTCGGAGTAGAGGCGGGCGTTGGTGTCGCTCGTCTGCATGCGCTCGCGGAGCGCGGCCTCGCGGCCTTCGCGCTCACGGAGGTAGCTCGAGGTCCAGAACCCGAGCACCGCGACGGCGAGCGCCGTGAGAAGGCCGCCGATCGGTTGCAGAACGATCTCGGCCTTGTCCCAGGCGTCCCGCCGGGGGCGGGGCTTTTCCGAATCGTCGCCGCCGGTCGTCATTTCCTCGCGAGGGTGAGCTTGCCGGCCTCATCCTTGACCACGAGGTCGTAACGGCTCGGCTTTTCGTAAAGGGTCACCTTCAGCGAAGGGCTCGAGCCCTTGTGAGTGAGGGAGAGACGGCAGTCACCGGTCGCGGCCGTCTTCACGCTGTAGGAACCGAACTGATCCGTGACCCCGGACGCCGAGCCGCCTTCGCACTCGAGCTTCACCGCGACCCCGGCCGGCAGCGGCTTTCCATTCTCACTCACCGTGCCGAAGACCTCCGACGCGAGCGCCGCCGCCCCGGGGACGAGGCAGAGCGCGGCGATGATCAGAAACTTTCTCTTCATATCGACCTCCTGCCGCTTCAGCTAACGAGCCAGCGGGGGCCCGCCATTCCTGATGATGACACCAGCCCGGGGCGGGCCCAGAGGGAACCTGCCGGGCCGCGGACGGCGTAATCCCGGTGGGAGGAAACATGAATATCGGGGTTCTGGGGACGGGGACGGTGGGACCGGCCATCGCCGGAAAGCTCGTATCGCTCGGCCATCACGTCCGGATGGGCGCTCGAGAGGCCGGAAATGAAAAGGCCCGTCAGTGGGCCGACTCCGCCGGACCGGGCGCGAGTCACGGCACTTTCGCGGACGCGGCGTCTTTTGGCGAGATCGTTTTCAACGCCACGGCGGGAGCGGCGTCGATCGAGGCTCTTCAGGCCGCCGGCAGGGCCAACCTTCGCGGAAAAGTCCTGGTCGACGTCGCGAACCCGCTCGACTTTTCCCGCGGCATGCCGCCGTCGGTCTTCACGGCGGCCGCGGGCGACTCGCTCGCCGAGAGGATCCAGAAGGAGCTGCCCGACACTCGCGTCGTCAAGGCGCTCAACACGATCAATGCGAGCGTCATGGTGGATCCGGGGCGGGTCGGCGGCGAGACGGACGTTTTCGTCTGCGGCAACGACGCCGGGGCCAAGGAGCGCGTGACGGGTCTTCTGCGGGATTTCGGGTGGAAGAGCATCCGCGACGTGGGCGACTTGACCGCTGCTCGCGCTCTCGAGTCCTACGTGCTGCTCTGGCTGACGCTGTTCCTGACGTTCAAGACTCCCGAGTTCAACATCCGGATCGTGGGCGCATGAGGGCTCCGTCCCCTCTCCGCGCGGAGAGGGGGCAGATTGCCGGCCGGACCGCCTCGGCGGATTTCTCTAGCGGATCTCTTTGTTGTCCTCGAGCTGCTTGATGACCCCTTCCACGTTCTTGCGGTTCGCGTCGTCGGGCGCGGTCGAGAGCGCGAGCTTGCCTTCCTCGATCGCCTTTTTGCGGTTGCCGAGCGCGGCGTAGCCTCGCATCAGGCCGACGTGGACGGGCCACTTGTCGGGATACCGCTTCGCGTTCAACTGGAAGACGCGCATCGCCTCGTCTTTTTTTCCGTCCAAGAGAAGCTGCCGCCCCGCCTGGTGGATTTGCACGGGCTCCGCGGATCCGTGGTGGAGCGCCCTGTCGAACGTCTTCGAGGATTCCGCCTCGCGGCCGTTCAGCGACTGAAGGCGGGCGAGCGTCGCGAGCGTCGTGAAATTCTCCTGGCCCCCGGCGTACTGGTCCGAAACGGCACGCTCCGCCCACTTCATCGCCTCGGGGAGGTTCACCTTGTTCTGGGCGCAGAAGGCCGCTGCCTGCTGCCAGTTCTGCCAGTAGAAGCCGGCCCACCCGCGAAGGTCCCGGCGCATCGCGTCCACCCAGAGCCCCATCGGATCGTCTACGCTGACGGAGAGAGGAACCTGCAGCTCCTCCCACTTGAGGGCCACAGTCGCCTTCGCCGCGTCGCGTTCGGTGAACTCGTATGTCAGCCACTCGCGATAGTCGCCCTTCGCCGGCTTGACCTGCACGCGAAGCGCGTCGTTCTTCGCGTCGTACCAGTAGCTGCCCCACGAATCGGCATCGCGCGAGAAAATCACGGTCCACTCCTCCTTCCCGGGGATGAAGTGGAGTCCATAGGTGCCGGCCGGAAGCGGCTGCCCCTGGATCTTCACGTCGGAGGAGATCGCGAACGTCGTGTTCTCGTTGGCGCCGCCCCGCCACGGGCAGGCCGTGCATCCGTTCAGTCCGAGGTCGGACAGGCCGAACGGGACCAGTTCGCCCCAGATTTTTCCCCGCCGGTCGTTGGCGCCCCGGACCACGCGCGGGCTCGAGTAGTCGATCCGCACCGTGACGGGCCCGATCATCTGCGACACGGACGCCTTTGGGTTGTCGCCGTTGGGCGGAAATGTGAGCCCCTGGGCCCCGAGGAGCGGGAGAGAGAGAGCGAGGCAACCAAGCGCGAGAACGAGCGGGCGGGTATGCGGTTTCATGCGACCTCCAGATTGTCGACAGGAAGGTTTCCCTTCCCATTACGAATCCCCGGCCGCCAGGTTTTGGAGGGCTCCGCCTCCCGTCTACCGCGGCGGCAGCGGCGGCAAAGGCGCGCGCCGGCCCCGCCCCCGCGGCGGCGCCACCGGCGGCCGGGCGGTCGGGTCCGGGGGCTCCTCGACGACGTAGACCTCGTTGATTCCGGTGACGCCGAGCCCTTCGCGCGTCGCCCCGCCCGGCAGGTACACCGCGCGGCCAATCACCGCCGCGACGATCCCATGACGGCCGGTCCGCATCGGCGGCAGCGAAGTCCACGCATCCGCCTTCGGATCGTAGGCCTCGACCTGGTGGAATATCCCGTGGACGTCGGCGGCGTTGCCCTCGCCCCCGAAGACGTAGAGGCAGTGCCCGACGACGGCGCCCGCGACGCCCGAGCGCGCGGTCGGCATCGGAGCCCTTCGGATCCACGTGTTCGCCAGCGGGTCGTACGCCTCGACGCAATCCTGGCTGCCGGGCCGGCCTCCCGCGACGTAAAGCTTTCCATCGATGACCCCACCCGCGGTGTGATTGCGCGCGCAGGCCATCGAGGCCACGGTCGCCCAGGTGTTGCCGGCCGGATCGTAGACCTCGGCCTCGTTGCCGGTCATTTCGCCGCCGGTCCCGCCGGCAACGTAGATGCGCCCCTCGATCACCCCGGCCGCCGGCGTGCCGCCATGCACGTACCGCGAGGAGGCGACCTCCGTCCACCCGGCCGCACCGGGGGCGGTCGTGAACACCCGGTTGCCGCTTCCCCCTCCGACGTAGATGCGGCCGTCCAGCGCAACCGCCCACCCGTGATCCGTCTCGACCGGAAAATCCGGACCCGAAGTCCAGGTGTCCGACGCGATGTCGTAGATCTCCGTGGCGTTCGAGCGGCCGGCGAGGCCTCCGACGGCGTAGACGCGGCCGTCCAGGCCCGCGACAGCCGACTCCTGCCGCGGGATGTTCTCCGGGGAAAGATTGAGCCAGTTTCCGGCAGGACAGGGAGCGGGCAGCGCCGCGGCCGTCCCCGGACGGAGGAGAAGAAGCAGGCAGAGGGCTCGAAGGGGCCGCATGGCTGGCGCGCTCGGCCCCGGCTTTCGCAAGTCCCGGACCATTCGGAGGTTCGAGAGGCGGCTCTGAGATGATTCCGCCTCATGAAGAGCTCTCGACGGGTCTCGTTCGCCCTCGCAGCGGCCGGCAGTCTCGCGCTCGCCGTCGTCCTGTCGATGAGCCCGCGGCCGGACGCCGTTCCCGCCTCCGCGGCCGCGCCCGTCTTCGGAGACGGATTCTGGAAGCGCTGGGGCGACGGAAAGGGAGAGCTTTCGGGATACGACCTGGTCTTTCCGCGATACGGACAGCCGCGAAAAGGCGTGGCGGTCACGATCTTCGTCACCGAGACCTTCTCGAATTCGCTGCGGGTCAAGTCCGATCCCGGGAAGCACCCGCCGTCCGACGAGTTCCCGGTGATGAAGCTCAATCTCGTCGAGGACTTTCAGACCGGCATCTACGACTACAACCTTCTGACCAGCGCGTTCGTCGCGCTCGTCCCGGTCAACGGACGTCCGGCCGGCTCGGCGACGAAGGTGTCCTTCTCTTCCCAGGAATGGTGCGGCGGCGTCTTCGGGCAGCTGCTCTTCGATGCCGCATCGGCGCGGCTGACGGCGCACAGCTACTTCGACGGCGAGGCGGATCAGAGCCGCACCGTACCGGCTCCGGCGGACGCCTTCGCGGGGGACGCGATTCTGCTCTGGGCCCGTGGATTTGCCGCCCCCGCGCTGAACGCCGGGGAACGCCGCGAGGTCCCTTTCGTCCCGTCGATCGAGAAGTCGCGCATGACTCATCGCGCTCTGGAAACGGCGCGCGTCACGCTTTCGAGGGAGATGGCCCGTTCCCGCGTGACCGTCCCTGCGGGCACTTTCGAGGTCGAGCGTCGGACAGCGGAGATCGCGGGCGGCGCGACCTGGCGGATCGACGTCGAGGCGGCCGAGCCTCATCGGATCGTCGCCTGGGAGACGAGCGACGGCGAGAAGGCCTCGCTGCTCGCGAGCGATCGTCTCGAGTACTGGAAGCTGCACGGCGAGGGCCAGGAATCGTTCCTCTCCAGAATCGGTCTGAAGCCCCGCCCGCCGCGGACGCCCTGAGAGTCGTCCGTTGTCCGTTGTCAGCGGGCTGAAGCGGACTCAGAAATGACGACTCATCACTGATTACTGATTACTGTCTTACACTCTCCCTGGCGTGAGGCATGTTGCCCACGCTTCGAACACCCGTCGGGAGCGATTGCCCCGGCGAGAGGAGGTCTCATGTACCCGGGATTCCTGCATTGGCGGCGTCAGCGCGAGCATTGCGGGGAGCGGCGTGTCGGGATGGGGTTCGAGCCCGGCGGCGGACGCGGCAGGCACGCGGCGTGGGAGTACAACGCGGGCGGCGAGGACGATGCCGGGCAGTTCGGCGGCGGCTCGTTCGGTGTTCGCCGGCCTCTCCGATTTCTGGCTTACAAGCTCGAGCTCTCCGAGCCTCAGGTCTCGGAGCTGGCCAGGATACTGGACGAGCTGAAGACGGAACGGGCGCAGGCGGCAGTCGACGGGCGGCGAGCTCTCTCGTCGTTTGCCGATGCCGTGGCAGGCGACGCGTTCGATGAAGCCAAGGCGGCCGCGGGAGCGGCGCTGCGGCTTCAAAGCGCGGAGCGTCTCCGGACGGCGGTGGTCAACGGACTCGGGCGGATCCACAAACTGCTCGAACCGCCTCAGCGCGCTCGGTTGGCTTATCTGATTCGCACCGGGGTGCTTTCGCTGTAGGGCGTCATCCGGGCGCGGGGAGATGTCTCCGCGCCCGGAAGTTTCCCGTTCCTTCAGCGTTCAACTTTCAGGTCAGTCCCGCTGCGGGGGCGTCGCCTCAGCGCTCCGCGACGGGGACCACCGTCAGCGAACGCCGGCCGTCGTTGTCCTTTGTCGTGTCGAGCCGCACCTTCGTGCCGACGGCGACCCGCGGATCGATCGAGGCCACGGTCTTCTTGTCGCCCAGGTCGTAGCTGTGCTTCTCGCCGTCGCCGGTCAGGACGACGATCGACTTGCCGGGTCCGAGATCCGTCACGGTGCCGATCACGGTCTCGCTCTCGCTCTTGCCGCCCCGGGCGCCCCCGGCCCGCGTCTCGGTCGTGACGGCGACGGTCGAGCCGACCTGTTTGGTCTCGGTCGTCGTGGTCGAGCGGCTGCCATCGGCGTTGGTGCTCTTCGTTTCGGTCTTCGATTCGACCTTCGGCGTCTCGGTCCGCTGGCAGGCGATCGTCGAAATCACGAGACCGGCCGCGAGGAGTAACGGGTTGATTTTCATGAGGTGCCCTCCTGAGGCTCCAGGAGCATGCGCCGTGCCACACCGCTAGAATCGCGCCGAAAGAGGAGGCCCCATGCGCATTTTCGCAACCGCCGCCGCGTTGATGTTCCTGTCCGCTCTCACACCGGCCCTCGCGCAGGATCCGCACGCGGCCCACGGGGCGGCAGCGCCTCGGACGACGGCTTCTCCCGGGCCCGCCGCTCCCGCCGCCGTGCGCGATCCGAGCCTTCCTCCGTCCGAGGAACAGGCAAAGGCGGCCCTCGACAAGTCCCCCCGCCACGGCGAGTATGCGGACGTGAAGATGTCCGCGGGAGGCGCTTCGATCCGCACGTGGATCGTCTATCCCGAGAGGAAGGAGAAGGCGGGGGTTGTCCTGTTGATCCACGAGATCTTCGGCTTGAGCGACTGGATGCGCGGAGTCGCCGACCAGCTCGCGCGCGAAGGATTCATCGCCGTCGTCCCCGACCTCGTCTCCGGGCGAGGGCCGGGCGGCGGCGGAACGGAGTCGGCGGCCAGCCGCGACGACGTCGTCAAACTCGTTCGCGGACTGACGCCGGAGGAAACGACCGCAAGATTGAACGCCGTCCGCGAATGGGCGATCAAGCTGCCGTCCGCCAATGGAAAGAGCGCGACGATCGGCTTCTGCTGGGGAGGCGGACAGAGCTTCGCGTACGCCGCGTCATCGCCCGGCTTGAACGGCGCCGTCGTCTATTACGGCGCGTCACCCGAGCCCGCGCAGATGGCCAAAACCGGCGCTCCGGTGGTCGGTTTCTATGGCGGCGACGACGCCCGGATCACGGCGACCATCCCGGCCACGGAAGCGGAGATGAAGAAGAACGGGAAATCGTACGAGCCGCACGTGTACGACGGAGCCGGCCACGGGTTTCTGAGGGCGCAGCAGGATCGCGACGGCGCGAACTCGAAAGCGACGGCGGACGCCTGGCCGAGGACGGTGGCGTTTCTGAGGGAGCGGCTGAAATAGTTCCTGGCGCGGCCCGCGGAGTCCGCCGGAAAGGTCGCGCTGAAGGGTCCCCTGGCGGCCACCCCGCGTACTCGGAAGGTCGCCGCGTCGTATTTTGCGCCTCGTGCCCAGGCTACAAGGTCCTTAGACACCCTCCGAGGCCGTGGGCATGTCTGAGCGCTTGACGGCGATTTCGGGAAATCCCGACGCGAGAAGCACGTTGACCGCCGCGAGAGCGAGGAGCACGGCGAAAACGGGCACGAGCGAGCGCTCGATCGCCTCGCGGAAGAGAGGCGGAGCGATCGGGGCGTCTCCGGTCGTCCCGCCGTGCGCGCCCGCCAGGAACCGGCTGGCCGCCTCCATCCGCCCGCCCAGCCGCACCGACAGGCCGGCGGCGAAGATTCCGCCGAGAGCTCCGACGCCGAGCGAGCCTCCGACGGTTCGGAAGAAGGGCACGAGGCTCGTCGCGATGCCCCGCTGCCTTTCCGCCGCGACGTGCTGGATCGCGAGGACCTGCGCGATCGACGAGGGCCCGAGACCTGCGCCGATCACGCCGCAGGCCACGCTCATCCAGGCGACCGATCCGTTGACGAGGGCGCCCGCGAGGAGAAGCGCGATGCCGGCAAGGGTGAGGACCGCTCCGGCCCGGGCGGTGAAGCGGAATCCGACGCGGACGACCATCCGGGCGCCGGCGGCGGCGGACAGCGCCCACATCAGGACGAGAGGCGTGACGACGGCGCCGGCCGCGGTCGCGGTCCCTCCCCGCGCCCCCTGCACGAAGAGAGGCACGTACGCGTCGACGGCGTAAACCATCGTTCCCATCAGGATCGCGGCGAAATACGGCGAGGCGGTCTCCCACCGGCGGAAGAGCTCCGGCGGAACCAGCGGATGCTCGCGGCGCATCTGCAGTCCCACGAAGGCGGCGAGCGTCGCCGCGCCGGCGGCGAGCAGCGCAAGGCGAAGGGCGGCCGGTTCTCCGGCGCCACCCGGAGCGCGCATCACACCGAAGAGAAGCAGCGCGAACCCGAGCGCGAGCGTCGACGCGCCGGCAATGTCGATGGGATCCGGCAGGGACGCGCGCGACTCTCGAAGCCGCGAGGCGACGATCGCGAGCGCGATGAGCCCGAGTGGCACGTTGATCGTGAAGATCGACCTCCAGCCGAAGTGCACCGTGAGGAACGCGCCCGCGAGGGGGCCCGCGAGACTCGCGAATCCCCACACCCCCGAGAAGAATCCCTGAACCCTCGCGCGCTCCTCGAGCGAGTAAATGTCCGCGGCGATGGTCAGGGTCACGGGGATCATTCCGCCGGCACCGAGGCCCTGCAGCGCTCGGGCGGCGATCAAAGCGGGCATCGTCCGAGCGAAGGCGCACGCGAGGGCGCCGGTCAGGAAGATGACGATGGCGCTCAACAGGACCCTGCGGCGCCCGTAGACGTCGGCGAGCCTCCCGTAGACCGGCATCCCGATCGTCGACGTCAGCAGGTACATCGAAAAGACCCACGCGTAGAGGGGCAGGCCTCCGAGGTCCCCGATGATCGTCGGCATCGCGGTCGAGACCACCGTCGACTCGAAGGACGCCAGGGCGGACACCAGCAGGAGCGCGAGCGTGACGGCGCGCCGGCGGGCAGGATCGAAGCGCGGAGCGAGGGTCGCGGACATGAGCGCGAAACGATACAGCAGGCAGGGAGCTTTCAGCTTTCAGCTTTCAGCTGTCAGCTGTCAGCTGTCAGCTGTCAGCTTCCGACGCTCGACGCCGAACGCTCGACGCTCAAACTCCCCTGTCAATCCACCTTTCCTCCATCTGGCTCTTTCAAACGTTCATCCGGTGCTCTAAAAGCAGGTCATGACGACTCCCCTCTTTCACGTGGACGCCTTCACCGACCGCGCGTTCTCCGGAAACCCCGCGGCGGTCTGTCTTCTGCCCGAGGGCTCGGCGCCGCCCGACGCCTGGATGCAGGGCGTCGCCCGGGAAATGAATCTCTCCGAGACCGCCTTCCTCCGGAAAGAGAATGGCGGATGGCACCTGCGCTGGTTCACGCCGGCGGCCGAGGTCGATCTCTGCGGACACGCGACGCTCGCCTCCGCGCACGTGCTCTGGGAAGCGGGTTTCGCGGAGGACGGATCGACGCTCGACTTCGAGACCCGCAGCGGCCGGCTTTCCGCCGCCCGGGGCCGCCAGGACGGGCGCGTCATCGAGCTCGATTTTCCCGCCGAGCCGGCGGCGCCCGCTTCCGCGCCGCCCGGCCTGCTGTCCGCGCTCGGGATTCTCTCCGCGAAGTTCACCGGGCGCAATCGCTTCGACTACCTGGTCGAGGTCGCCGGCGAGCCGGAGCTCCTCGCGCTGTCGCCGGACTTCCGCTGCCTGCGCGACGCCTGCAGTCCTGCGCGAGGCGTCATCGTGACGGCAACGAGTGGCGCCCCGGAGTACGACTTCGTGTCGCGCTACTTCGCCCCGGTGTACGGCATCGACGAAGATCCCGTCACAGGCTCGGCGCACTGCTGCCTCGGGCCGTTCTGGGGAGATCGCCTTTCGAAGTCCGAGCTGACCGGCTACCAGGCGTCGTCGCGCGGAGGCGTGGTCGGTGTTCGCCTCTCCGGCAGCCGGGTCATCCTCGTCGGCCGCGCCGTGACGATCGCGCGGGGCGAGCTCCTCGAGGGAGATGCTCCGCCGGGTTCGTAAGAGCGGGCTGCCGGAGCGAGTCGCTCCCTTTCGCCCGCGGCCGCCCCGCTACCGCTGCGCCTGACGAGGCGGCTCGATTCCCAGCGCCACCGCGATGCGCGCCGCGATGGTCGTCGATAGAATCTGCCGGACTCGTCTTCGCGCGACGCCGGGGCCCGCGGCGAGGAACGTCGCGTCGAGCTCGGGAAAGGCGGCGCGATAGCCATGCCCGCCGTACTCCTCGGAGACGCCCGAGGTCTGGCCCGGCACCATCTTCATCGACAGGTGGTAACCGGGCCGCGCCAGGAGGATCAGATCGCCTGACTCCGGCGCGTCGAGCGACAGCGCGCGGGCGCGTTCGCGGCGCACGATCCGGTCCCAGGGGCTTTCGCCCCGGACTCGAAATCTCATCAGGCGCCGCTCCGCCTCTTCGAGCGTCCCGGCGGGCGCGGCGGGATTGACGTAGACGTGCGCAATCCCCGAGGTCGCCATCACGGCCGTTTTCGACGACGGGTCGATCGAGCCCTCCGTCGTGCCCATCACGAGGCCCGCCTCCCGCAGGATCTCGTCGGGGTAGACCTCCGTCCAGAGCGGCGTCATGCCGTGATCGGCGGTCACGAAGATGGCGTCGCGAGACGTCAGAGCGCCCTTCAATCGGGCGATCGCGGCATCCGCCTCCGCGTAGGACGCATCGATCCAGCGTCCGTAGAGCGCGGCGCGCTGCGCGGAGAATCCCTTCTGTCGGGGATCCACCAGCAGAAAGTGGTGCTCGGTCGCGTCGACCTCCGAGAAATAGAGAAAGAGAAGGTCCCAGTCGCTGCGCTCCTCGGCGACCAGGGCGGCCGCGGCCAGAAAATCGGTCAGCCGGCGGGACTGTTCCTGGTAGATCTCCGCGCGCCCCGAGTCGGGCCCGAACGCCAGGTAGTCCGCGCGCCCCGGCCAGAAACCCGCCCGCGCGTCGACGTCTCTCCGAAACGCAGCCGGGTAAGCGTCGGTCTCCGAAATCCCGCCGACGTAGATCTCGACGGTCGAGAGATCCGGCGCGAGCGACAGGAGCTTGCACCAGGCACCGGCGCGGCCGTTGCGTCCCTCGACCTCGGCGGCAAACCACTCTCCCGGCGCGGCCGACGCGGGCGGTCCCGTCTCCGCCTCGATCCGCAGCCGGTCGTAGTTGACGGCGCCGTCGTCGGTGGAATCGACGGCGGTGAGAAGAACCCGATGCGACGTCGGCGGGAAGTCGATCACCGCCCGCCGGACGGGGGAAAATCCGGCGTCGCCGCCCCCGGCCGGCGCGAGAGAGGCCGTCCACGCCGACACCGGGAGCTTCGCGATCCGGGCGCGGGAGATCGGGTCCGCGACCCAGTTCAATCCGAAATCGGCGCATCCGCTCGGCGGAGTCCCCGCGGCGTGGGGATACGCCATCACGCCGACCCGCCGGCCCTGCCGGTGCGCGGCCTCGCACAGCGTCTCGGCGCGGAGCGGGGTGTCGAATCCGCTGCGCTTCGTTCCGAAGGGTCTGCTGCGGTCCATCAGGGAGTTCCCGACGATGCCGGTGTCGCGCGGCAGCGCGCCCGTGACGTGCGTCGCGTGGGCGGCGGGGGTGAGCGAGGGAGTCGAGGGGACCGATCGGACGGCGAAGAAGCCTCTGTCGGCGAGGTCCTTCAGCCCGCCCGCCGGCAGGGCGCCCGGTTTCGCGAGGAGACCCTCCAGGCGCAGGCCCGACATCCCGTCGATCGAGATCAGGACGGCGCGCCGGGCGAACTCTGAGGGAGGCGTGGCGGCCGCGGGCGCCGGCTGCCGCGTCGCGCAGAAGCCGTTGGCGAGCGCCAGTCCGAGGGCGACGAGGACCCGAGGCGCCTGTTTTGAGTTTTCAGTCTTCAGTTTTCAGTCTTCAGTTGGCGCGAATCAATAAGAGGCGGCGGTGATCGTAGCAGCCCCCCTTCGCTTGTTCGGGCGACGCAGCGAGCGGCTATATTCCGACCGCATGCCCGAAGGCAACACCCTCCACCGGCTCGCCCGCGAGCACACGCGGGATTTCGCGCGGCGTCTCGTGCGGGTGTCCTCTCCCCAGGGCCGGTTCGCCGGGGAGGCGCGGCGGCTCGACGGCCGCCGGTTCGACGCGGCCGACGCCGTCGGAAAGCATCTCTTCCACATCTGGGAGGGAGGGCTCATCGTGCACGTCCATCTCGGAATGGCCGGGGAGTTCTATCGCTTCGCCGGTTTGCCGCCCGAACCGCGGCCGAGCGTGAGGATGCGTCTCTCGACGAAGGACGTCACCACCGACCTCATCGGGCCTCCGACCTGCGAGCTCATCGACGAGGCCGGACGGGCCTCCATCATGGCCCGGCTCGGGCCCGATCCCCTTCGCCCCGGTGCCGATCCGAAGGTGGTCTTCGAGGCGCTCCGGAAACGCCCGGACCGCCCGATCGGAGACGCACTGCTCGATCAGCGGGTGATTTCCGGCGTGGGAAACATCTACCGAAACGAGGCGCTCTTTCTCGCCGGCATCCGCCCGCTCGCGCGCTCCGGGCGGATTTCGGCGGAACGATGGCTGGCACTCTGGAACCTGATCCGGGATCTGATGCGGCGCGGAGTGTCCCGCCGCCGGATCTCCACCGTCGACCCCACCGAGACCGCCCATCCCGACTCCGGGCGATCCCACCCTGACTCGTTCTACGTCTATCAGGAGGAGATCTGCCGCCGGTGCGGGAACCCGATCCGCGAGCTCCCGCTGTCGGGCCGCCGGATGTTCTTCTGCAGAACGTGCCAGGCCAGGAGGCCGGCAGGCGGGAAGGAGCGCGCACACCGCGCGGCTCCGGGCGGAAGGCCGCCCTCCGATCGCGGCCGCTCCGCCCGCTCAAAGTCCGCCGGGTAACAGGAGCGAGACGGCTGCAGTACTCCGCGGTGAACTCGATCGCGGAATCAAATTCACGCTTGACGCTCAACGCTCGACGCTCACTTAAACTCACGCCATGCAGCAACAACCTGCCGCTACCCTCCCCCTCCCCCCCGGTCCCGCCGGCGGATTTCTCCTCGGCAGCCTTCCCGAGTTCGCCGGCGATGTTCTCGGGTTCCTCACCCGGTGCGTCCGTGACCATGGAGACTTCGTCCACTTCCGCCTGCCGGGCAACGAGGTGTATTTTCTCCACAAGCCCGCCGACATCGAGACGGTGCTGCTCACCCAGCGCACGAACTTCGTCAAGCACAGCTTCTTCTGGAAGCACGTCACCGCGATCTTCGGCCGGGGGCTCCTGACGAGCGAGGGAGATTTCTGGTTGAAGCAGAGGCGCCTCTCCGCGCCCGCGTTTCACCCCGAGAGGATCGCCGGCTACGGAGACGTGATGTCCGCGTTCACCGAGAGGCTCGTGAACGGATGGCGGGACGGCGAGGTCCGGGACATCCACCACGACATGATGCGGGTGACGATGGAGATCGTTTCGAAGACCCTCTTCGACGTCGATGTCGAGGAGGACCTCGATCGGATCGGGCGGTCCTTCGACGTCGTCATCCGGGAAATCGCGAAGCGGTTTCGACGGCCGGTCAGGATCCCCGACGGAGTGCCGATCCCGGGAAACGTGAGATACAACCGCGGCGTCCGTCTCCTCGATCGGATCATCGGCCGGGTGATCGCGGAGCGGCGCGCCCGCCCGGGCGATCGCGGCGACCTTCTTTCGATGCTGCTCGCGGCGCGCGACGAGAACGGCCGGCCGATGTCGGACCGGCAGCTCCGGGACGAGACGATCACGCTCTTCGTCGCCGGGCACGAGACGACCGCGATCGCCATCTCCTGGACTCTCTTTCTGCTCGCCCGCCACCCGGAGATCGAGGAGCGCCTGCACCGCGAGATCGCGGGAGCGGTCGGAAACCGTCTCCCCGCAGCCTCGGATCTGCCCCGCCTCCCGTTTGCCGAGGCCGTCGTCAAGGAGTCGTTGCGCCTCTACCCTCCCGCGTATGTCATCGGCCGGGAAGCCCTGAAGGACTGCGTCGTAGGCGGTTACCGCATCCCCGCGCGCGCCACCGTCTATTTCAGCCCGTGGGTCCTGCACCGGGACGCCCGCTGGTTTCCCGACCCGGAGTCGTTCCGGCCGGACCGCTGGTCGGACGGCAGCACCGCGAAGCTGCCCCGCTACGTTTACATCCCGTTTGGAGGAGGCCCCCGAATCTGCATCGGCGAGAGGTTCGCCATGATGGAGGCGGTTCTCGTCCTGACCACGATCCTGCGCCGCTTCCGCCTCGAGATGGCCGGACCCGATCCGGTCCCGTTCCTGTCGATCACCCTGCGGCCCGAGGGGGGTCCGGTGATGAAGGTGCGTGACCGGGGGGGTTCGGAGCCGGGATCGGAAATCGGGAGCCGAGCGAGCGAGACGGCCGCGGTAATCCGCGGTCAGCTGGACCGGAAATCGTAAGCGGGTAGCCGGCCAGGCTTTCGGCTCTATTCGGCAGACTTTGAAGCGGGCCGCACGGCCGCAATCGGACGGCGGCCTACCGCCCGGAGCCGCGCGATGTGCGCGCTCCCGTCCCGAGGTATTCCTCTTGCATCCGCCGGATCGCATGCTCACCCGCCATCGCCTCGCCCCCATTCTGGTGAGCGGAGTCGTCGGCGTTCTCCTCATGGTCGGAGCGGAGTCGAGCGCTCAGCGGTCCCCGGGCAGTCCGCAGGTGCTCACCGGACAGGGCGCTCTCGGCGACTGGACGACCGACGCTCCCGGCGTGCGCCGGAAGATCACCGTCGCGGACCTGCCGCGCCCGTTCGCGACGAAGTCCGTCGATTCCGGATCGCACGTCATCGACAGGCCGGCCAATGCCTGGCCCCGGGTGCCTCCGGGGTTCAAGGTGGAAGAGTTCCAGACGCAGCTCGTCAACCCGCGCCTCCTGCGCACCGCTCCCAACGGAGACGTCTTTCTGTCGGAGAGCTACCCGGGACGCGTGCGGGTCCTGCGGGCGCGCGAGGGGGCGAGCCGCGCGGAGCAGAACGAGATCTTCGCGAGCGGGCTCTCGCGCCCCTTCGGAATCGCGTTCTACCCGCCGGGCGCGGATCCGAAGTGGGTCTACGTCGCGGAGACAGGGCGCGTCGTCCGATTCGCCTACTCGAGCGGCGACCTCAAGGCGCGCGGCAGGGCGGAGGTGATCGTCCCCGATCTGCCTGGCGGCGGACTCCTGCGGGGCGGCGGGCATTGGACGCGCGACATCCAGTTCTCGAGAGACGGCCGGAAGATGTACGTCTCGGTCGGATCGCATTCGAACGTCGCGGAGGATTCGGGTGGCAACGAGGAACGCCGCGCCGACATCCTCGAGTACAACCCCGACGGCACGGCGGGCCGCATCTACGCCTCCGGCATCCGGAACGCCGTCGGCATCGCCGTGCATCCGGGCACCGGGGACCTCTGGGCGTCGGTCAATGAGCGCGACGGACTGGGCGACGATCTCGTTCCCGACTACATCAGCCGCATCCGGGAGGGCGGGTTCTACGGCTGGCCCTGGTACTACATCGGCAACCACCCCGATCCGAGACACCAGAACGCTCATCCCGAGCTGCGCGACAAAGTGCTCGTCCCCGAGGTGCTGCTGCAGTCGCACTCCGCGTCTCTGCAGATGACGTTCTACACGGGCGGACAGTTTCCGAAGGAGTACTCGGGCGAGGCGTTCGCCGCCGAGCACGGATCCTGGAACCGCGCGCGGCGCACGGGATACAAGGTCATCCGAGTCCCGATCCGCAACGGCGCGCCGACCGGAGAGTACGAGGACTTTCTGACCGGTTTCGTGACCCCGGACGGGGAGATCTGGGGCCGCCCCGTCGGCGTCACCGTCGCAAAGGACGGGGCTCTGCTCGTGTCGGACGACGGCGGCGACCTGGTGTGGCGGGTGTCGTACGGGGCGGGAGGCGAGAGGC
This sequence comes from Acidobacteriota bacterium, assembly GCA_030854005.1. Taxonomy (GTDB): domain Bacteria; phylum Acidobacteriota; class Thermoanaerobaculia; order UBA5066; family Gp7-AA6; genus JALYUA01. Next base: position 5,154 of record JALYUA010000108.1, on the reverse strand, counting down.
GGTAGGCCGGAGGAGCGCGCACACCGCGCGGCTCCGGGCGGCAGGCCGCCGTTCGATCGCGGCCGAGAGGCCGGTCTGGTCGTGGGTCCTCGGGGAACGGCGGTCGCTCGATATGATCCCGGCCGTGCAGGATTTCGAGAAGCTCGGCGTCTTCTACCTCGGCCGCGAGACCTCGGCCGGAAAAAAGGCAGCGGAGAAGCTCGTGCTCTACGACTCCCGCGACCTCGTCACGCACGCGGTGTGCGTCGGGATGACGGGCAGCGGCAAGACGGGACTCTGCATTTCGCTGATCGAGGAGGCCGCCATCGACGGCATCCCGGCGATCCTGATCGACCCCAAGGGCGACCTCGGCAATTTGCTCCTGACGTTTCCCGAGCTTCGCCCGGAGGACTTCCGGCCCTGGATCAACGAGGAGGACGCCGGACGCAAGGGGATCTCGCCCGACGAGCTCGCGAAGCAGCAGGCGGAGCTGTGGAAGTCGGGCCTGGCCGGCTGGGGAGAAGACGGCGCGCGGATCGCGAAGTTGAAGAGCGCCGCCGACTTTTCGATCTACACGCCGGGATCGACCGCGGGGCTCCCCGTCTCCATTCTCAAGTCTTTCGAGGCCCCGAACGAGGCGACCCGGTCCGACGGCGAGCTGCTCGGCGAACGCGTCGGCACCACGGCGACCGGCCTCCTCGCGCTGCTCGGGATCGAGGCGGACCCCATCCAGAGCCGGGAGCACATCCTCCTGTCCACCATCCTGGAGGCGGCCTGGAAGAAGGGAGAGGACCTCGACCTCGCCGCGCTGATCGGCCAGATCCAGAAGCCGCCGGTCGCCCGGATCGGCGTGCTCGCGGTCGATTCGTTCTTCCCCGCGAAAGACCGATTCGCCCTCGCCATGAAGCTGAACAATCTTCTCGCCGCGCCCGCGTTCGCCGCGTGGCTGGAAGGCGAGCCGCTCGACGTCGGGGCCCTCCTGCGGACCCCCCAGGGAAAGCCGCGCATCTCGATCTTTTCGATCTCCCATCTTTCCGACGCCGAACGGATGTTCTTCGTCACGATGCTCCTGAACGAAACCGTCGGATGGATGCGCGGACAATCGGGCACGACCAGCCTGCGGGCGATCGTCTACATGGACGAAATCGCCGGGTACTTTCCTCCCGTCGCGACTCCGCCCTCGAAGGCGCCGCTCCTGACGCTTCTGAAACAGGGTCGTGCGTTCGGATTGGGTGTGGTGCTCGCGACACAGAATCCGGTGGATCTCGATTACAAGGGCCTGTCCAACGCCGGAACGTGGTTTCTCGGACGGCTCCAGACGGAGCGCGACAAGGCGCGGGTCCTCGAAGGGCTCGAGGGCGTGGCCGCGGGCGGCGGTCCGAAGATCGACCGCGGCGCGATGGAACAGACGCTGGCGGGATTGAAGTCGCGTGTCTTCGTGATGAACGACGTACACGAAGACGCGCCGGTCGTCTTCGAGTCGCGCTGGGCGATGTCGTACCTGCGCGGGCCGCTGACGCGGGGGCAGATCAAGACTCTGATGGATCCGCGGAAGGCGACGGGCTCCGAAGCATCCGCCCCTGTCGAAGAGAGCGCCTCCCCTTCGAAGAAGGCGGCAGATCGCGACGTGAGGCCCGGCAATGCCTCCTCCGAACGCCCACTTCTCCCGCCGTCGATCCCCCAGTACTTCCTTCCCGTCCGGGGCCGCGCCGGATCGGCGGTCGTGTATCGCCCGATGGCCCTCGGCGCCGCGGAAGTCCGCTACTCCGACGCGAAATCAGGGGCCGAGTCGCGGGAAGACGTTCTCGTTCTCGCCCCGATCACGGACGGACCAGAGCCGCTCCGCTGGGACGACGCGGAGCCCGCGGACTTCGCGCTCGCTGACCTCGAACGCGACGCGATGGCGGGCGCGACGTTCGAAGCGCCTCCGGCGCCGGCGGCGGCTCCCAAAAACTGGGAGGCATGGTCGCGGGATTTCGCGGCGTCCCTGTTCCGCACTCGCCGGATGGAGCTCTTCCGAAGCCCTTCCACATCGGAAGTCTCGAGACCGGGCGAAACCGAGCGCGACTTCCGGACGCGGCTCCAACAGAAAGCGCGCGAGGAACGCGACGCAGTCGCGGAATCTCTCCGCGCCCGCTACGCCTCGCGTGTTGCGGCGCTCGAGGAAAGAAAGCGCCGCGCGGAGCAGGCGGTCATGCGCGAAAAAGAAGAGGCCACGTCCTCGGGAATCCAGACCGCGATCTCCGTGGGCGCCACAGTCCTCGGCGCTCTCCTCGGCCGCAAGGCGATCAGCGCGACCAACATCGGCCGCGCGACGACCGCGGCGCGCGGAGCGGGCCGGACGATGAAGCAGGCCGGCGACATCGGCCGCGCGAAGGAGAACGTCTCCGCGATCGAAGCAGAAATGGCGCAACTCGAAGGCGAGCTGCAGACCGAGCTCGCTCAAAGAGCCGCGGCCACCGACCCCCTGACGGAGAAGTTCGAGCCGCTCACCCTGCGACCGAAAAAGTCGGATGTCTCGTTAAAGCTGGTCGCCCTCGCCTGGTCGCCTTCGGGAACGGACGGAGAAATGTAACCTCCCGGACTGCTACGCGGCCCTTTTGGCTCAGGGGCTCAATGGGTTAGCTTTCCGGGCACACCACCACTGGCGCAGCTCGGAACCCCGAGCGGATTCTTGAGATACGATTTGTCCAATCCATGACCATCCGAGCGGGGGCGAGAGCTCTGTGCCTCTTCCTCGGCCTCGCACTTCCGGCAGCGCGCTCAGCCGCTCAGTGCACGGGGTGTCCTCAGGCCTCTTTCTCGGCACCGCGATCTTTTTTCGTCCCCGGCGACAATCGCGTCGTCGTCTCAGCCGACTTCAACGGCGACGGCCGGCCGGACGTCGCCACGCTCACCGGCAGTTACCCCAACTCCGTCAGAATCCTGCTCGGCTCGGCGGACAGCGTGTTGACTTCTCCAGCGACCTATCAAGTCGCCGCGGACTCCTTTTTCGGCTACGGGATGAAGGTCGGCGACTTCGACGGCGACGGAAAGCCGGATCTCCTGATCACCTCCGGCGGCACCGGGCTCTATCTGATGCGCGGAGTCGGTGACGGAAGTTTCCCGACGGCGGAAAAGTCTCCCACCGTGAAGGCGAATTTTCAACTCGCCGTTGGAGACTTCAACGGAGACGGAAATCTCGACGCGGCGACCCTCGACGACTCCTATAACGCCAGCAACGTTTCAATTTACTACGGCGACGGGAGCGGCCATTTTGCCCTCCCCATTACGATCCCGGTGGGGCCTTCCGCGTCCGAACTCCAGGCCGCCGACTTGAATGGCGACGGAGCCGATGAGCTCATCGCCATCAACGGAGCCTCGAATTCGATTTCCCTGATCACCGGTGTGGCGATGGGTCCGGTGGCCCCGGCTCGCATTCTGACGGTCGGCACGAATCCGCAGGGCCTCGCGATTGGAGATTGGAACCGGGACGGTCTCCTCGATCTTGCGGTGACGAACTCCGAACACGTCCTGACCGTCCTGCTCGGGTCGGGAACATTGGCTTTTCAGCCGCCGGTCTATTCGAGCCCCGCCAATTTCGGAGGACGGTTGCTCACCGGCGACTTCGACGGCGACGGAAAGCAGGACCTGGTCGCCATCCAGGACTGGCTGAAATTTGCCGCCGGAGACGGAACGGGTCGTTTCGGAGATCCCGTGATCGTCGGCCCGGTTTCAACCGCAATGGTGGTTTCAGACGTGGACCGAGACGGACGCTCCGACATCGTCGCGGCGAACTTCAGTTACGTGGCAGTCCTTTCCCATCTGACCGCAGGTCCGCCGCTATTCGCCGGTGTTGCCGGGTTTCGTCTCGGCTTCGGAGACTTCAACGGAGACGGCAAGCTCGACGTCGTGGCGTTTGCTCCAGATGTCACCATCCTGATGTCGAGTCCCGGTGGGTTCACCCGAACCGCACCCTTTTCCATCTTCCAGTCCAGTTCCGGATTCGGAGTCGTCGGTGACGTGAATTCCGATGGGAGGCCCGATCTTCTCCTCATCTCAGGGAATCAACTCGCCGTCCTCAGAGGCACCGGGGGAGCGGGGTTCCTCGCGCCCTCCTATTTCGATCTGGGCAACGACACCCGCTGGATCTCGGTCGGAGACCTCAACCAGGATGGCAAGCTCGACGTGATCGGAGCGAGCTATTCCGGAAACAGCATTTCCGTACTTCTCGGCCGCGGTGACGGATCCTTCCAGCCCCGAACCGAGTTCGCCGTGGGCTCGAGACCCAATTCAATCGCGCTCGCCGATTTCAACCGGGACGGGAAGCCCGACGTCGCCGTGGCGAACGATGGCGGAACAATCGCTCTTCTTCTGGGAAACGGGAGCGGCGGGTTCTCGTCGATTGCGAGCTTCTCCGCAGAGAGTCCGAGGGCACTGATCCCGTTCGACTTTGACCAGGACGGGAAGTTCGGCGTCGCGTTTCTGGGCTCTTTTTCGAGCGGCGTCCTGACAATCATGAAGGGCGATGGCGCCGGACAGCTCGCCGCTCCGACGACGATTGGAACCGACACCTCCGCGAGCACGCTGACCGCGGTGGATTTCGACAAAGACGGGCGTCCCGATCTCGCGGTCGGGACCTTTACCGGCAGCCTGAACCTGTTTCGCAACCTGGGCGGAGGTGCCTTCGCCGAATCGACTCGATATTTCCTCGGAGCGCAGATGCTGGCGCTTGCGGCCGGTGACCTGGATGGTGACGGCCTCGTCGACCTGGTTACCGGAACCGGCGGGTTCGGTCCCATCGGCGTCGAGATCCTGCGAAACTCCAATTGCCTTCCCAGGACTCTGTCCGTGGCGACCGACATCTCCGGGTGTCAGGTCCCGGGTTCGTCGCTTTCCCCCCAGCCGGTTCTGCATCTGCTCGACGAAGGCAGCAACCTCGTCACCTGCGATCCGGGTCCCGTGACGGCGTCCCTCGTGCCGATGACCGGCACGGCGGGGGCGGTTCTCGCCGGCACGAAGTCGGTCAGCTCGATTGGCGGCGTGGCGACCTTCACCGATCTGTCCGTCAATCTTCCGGGAGCGGGCTATCGGCTCGGGTTCGAGCATCCCCAGGGTGCCCGCGCTCAAACGCGCTCGTTCAGTCAGGGTCTCCAGGTGTCGATTTCGGGACCGTTCGTGGTCTGTGGCTCCACG
>JALYUA010000079.1 GCA_030854005.1 Acidobacteriota bacterium | reverse complement strand
GCCTCGCAGATTGCAGGTCGCGGCGCCGCGCCTCGCAGATTACGGGGTGGCGCCGCCGCCCCGCCGTCTTCTATCGGCGGCGGCCCCGATACCAGTACCCGCCTCCACCCAGCACGACCAGCACGATGATGATGATGAGAAGCGTGGTGTTATCCAAGGTCGCTCCTTCTCTGGTTGCGGCGGGGCCTTAACGGTCCGCCGCTCGAGATTTCCCTTCGCTTCGACTCCGATTGATTCGTCGCCGTCGGAGAAACGCTTGATGTGGATGCGCAGCTTATCTCGCCTGCGTTTCGAGCGTGTCCGCTTGCACGGATACGCGATCCATCCTTCGATGAGCGCGCCGTTTTGTCCCGCTGCGCGTCGAGTTTTCTTTCCCTCGACGCTCGTGACGAACCATGTAGACTCCGCGCGTGGCAACAGAAAAAAATTCAGGATTCACCGTCCTCGGGGCGGAGTGGAAATACGAGCGGTCGCGGGAGTCCGACGGAGTGCCGAAGCAGAGAAGCGGAATTCCCACCGACGCGCACTCGATGGTTCTGCAGTGCAACGACTGCGGCCACGGATGGCGCGCGTATCCCTCGCCGGACGGCGGCGAGGCGGGAAAGTTTTTCACGGCGTTGAACGGCTACGTGACCTCCGTCTGTCCGTTCTGCCGGCAGGAAAACGCGTTTCGTCTCGGCAGCAGCGCCTGATTCCCGCTCTTTTTCGCGACTTCCCTCTTTCCATCTTCCGCCGTCCTTCTCTCTCCTCGAGGAGCTAAGATCACGGCCTCTTGACGGAGGCTGACATGGTCGAACGGCCGATCGATCGCGTCGTGGATCTCACGGATCCCGATGCGAACCGGATCCTGGGGATGTCGGCGGAAGAGGCCCGGCGCCGCGTGGCCGGCGGCGGCGCGGACGCCGTACGCGAGATCGAGGGGTCCTTCGCGCTGGTCGGCTGCGAAGGGCAGACCGTCCGGATGGCGCGGTCCCTCGACCGTCCGATGCGGTATTTCCTGGCGAAGCAGGCGAGCGGTCCGGTCCTCTTCGTCTCCGATCGCATCGACGCGATCGGGGCGGCGCTCGCTGCCGAAGGGCTCGCGGATCAGTTTCACCCGAGCTACACGCGCATGGTCCCGGCCCATCACATCGTGGAGATCCGGCTGGTCGGCTGCCCCGATCCGGACGCGGTGCATTCCCGGTTCTTCACGCCCCCGCGCGACGCCTTTCCTTCCGCGGTCGAGGAGATCGGGGTCCGCTACCTTTCGACCTTGAGCGCCGAGATCGAAAAGTGGCTTCGCTCCATCCCGTCTGACGCGCCGGTCGGCGTTCTCTTTTCCGGGGGTGTCGACAGCGGAGCCGTTTTCCTGACGACCTGGCGCCTGTTCCGGACGCTCGGTCTCGCGCCGACGCGCCTGAAGGCCTTCACGCTGTCGGTCGAAGGAGGGGAGGATCTCGGGCAGGCGCGAGATTTTCTGCGGCGCCTCGGCCTCGAGCTCTTTCACGAGCCGATCGAGGTGGCGGCGGATTCGGTGGATCCCTTCGAGGCCGTGCGCGTCGTGGAGGACTACAAGCCGCTCGACGTCGAATGCGCCGCGATGTCCCTCGCGCTCTGCCGCGGGATCCGGGAGCTCTATCCGGAATGGCGGTTTCTCCTCGACGGTGACGGGGGCGACGAGAACCTCAAGGACTATCCCATCGAGGAGAACCCGGAATTGACGATCCGCAGCGTTCTCAACAATCCGTTGCTCTACCAGGAGGGATGGGGCGTGGGAACGCTCAAGCACTCCCGGACATACTCGGGAGGGCAGAGCCGTTCCTACGCCCGCACCTGGGCGCCGCTGCGCCGATACGGGTTCGAGGGATTCAGCCCGTTCACGCGTCCGACCGTTGTCGCCGCCGCGGAGGGCATCCCCTTCATCGAAATGACCGGCTACGACGTGTCGCGCCTGTACGAGCTGAAGGGGGAGATCGTGTCCGAGGGCGTGCGGCAGGTGATCGGAGTCGAGATGCCCGTCTTTCCGAAGCGGCGCTTTCAGCACGGCGCGATCTCCGCCGGGCAGCGGCGCCGCCTCGCATTCACGGAGGCGGATTACCGGGCGCATTTTGCCTCTCTCCACGCCTGACGCCCGCGGATCGCCGTATCCCCGCGAGGCCTCGGGCCGCGCGCGATGGATCGTGGAACGTCGCGGACCCCGGACGCCGGTCGATCCGCGGCAGCCCGCGGCGGCCTTCGTCGAGGAGGAACGCACCGAAGACGGCCGGGTCGTTCCCGTCGCGACGCTCTTCCTCGTCAATCGCGAGTGCCCCTGGCGCTGCCTCATGTGCGATCTGTGGAAGAGCACCACGACCGAGACCGCCGCGCCGGGGGTGATCCCGGAACAGATCCGCGCCGCGCTCGCCCGGCTCCCGCCCCTTTCCCGGGTGAAGGTCTACAACGCGGGAAGCTTCTTCGATCCGAGGGCGATTCCCGTCGCCGACCTTCCCGAGATCGCCCGCGCGCTGCATGGCCGCGAGCGGGTGATCGTCGAGTGTCACCCGGCTCTCGTGAGCGCGGACGTCGAGCGCTTCCGGGACCTGCTCGACGGAGACCTCGAGGTCGCCATGGGGCTCGAGACGGTCCACCCGGAAGTCCTGCCGCTCTTGAACAAAGGAATGACCCTCGACGACTTTCGCCGCGCCGCCGACCGGCTGGCCGCCGCCCGCGTCGCGCTCCGCGCGTTCGTCCTCCTCGGGCTGCCCTTCCTTGCCCGCGGCGAATCCGTCTCCTGGGCGGTCCGATCCGCCGATTACGCGTTCGACTCCGGCGCAACCGCCGTGACCATCATCCCGACGCGCGCGGGCAACGGGGCGATGGAGGCTCTCGGCGCGGCCGGCCATTTCGAGCCGCCCACGCTCGACGATCTGGAGGACGCCCTCGCCGCGGGCATCTCCTTGCGCCGCGGACGTGTCTTTGCCGATCTCTGGGACCTCGAAACGCTTCGAACGTGCAGCCGATGTTTCTCCGCGCGTCGAGAGCGGCTCGCCGCGGTCAATCGCGACCAGGCCGACCGGGCACGCGTCGCCTGCGATCGATGCGGAGAGGGCGTCTGAGCGCCGACTTCGACCTCGCGATCGTCGGCTCGGGATTCGCCGGATCCCTTCTCGCCTGCATCGCCCGGCGGCTGGGCCTGACCGCCGTCCTCGTCGAGAAGGAATCGCACCCGCGGTTCGCGATCGGCGAGTCCTCGTCGCCGCTCGCCAACGTGATCCTCGATCAGCTCGCCGCGCGCTATGACCTCGACTGGCTGCGGCCTTTCTCCGCGTGGGGGACCTGGCGGAGCGCGCACCCCGGGATCGACTGCGGCCTGAAGCGCGGTTTCACGTTCTACGGACATCGCGCCGGCGAGCCTTTCCGGGCGGACCCGAAGCGCCGGAATGAGCTCCTCGTTGCGGCGAGCCCTCGCGACGCGATCGCCGACACTCAGTGGAACCGGGCGGAGTTCGACGCCTTTCTCGCCGGCCGCGCACGGGCCTGCGGCGCGGACCTCCTCGAACGGACGGTTCTCGAATCATTCCGGGGTGAGGGCTCTTCTGTCCGGCTGGAAGGCAAGCGGGGCGCGTCCGACCTCCGGCTGCGCGTCCGTCTCGTCGTCGACGCCTCCGGGCCGCGCGGATTCCTGTCGCGCGCGCTCGGGATTGCCGACGCCGGCTTCGAGTCCCTTCGCGCGTCGTCGGCGCTCTACTCCCATTTCGAGGGCGTCCGGCGCCTCGATGGCCTTCCCGGGTTCACGGGCGGGGAGACGCCGCCCTATCCGATCGACGCCGCCGCCGTGCATCACGTGTTAGAAGGCGGCTGGATCTGGGTGCTGCGGTTTCAGAGCGGGCTCGTCAGCGCGGGCGCGTCGGCGAAGCCCGCGCTGGCGGCGCGGCTGCGGCTGGAGGAAGGCGAGCCCGCCTGGCGGAGACTTCTGGCGGAGCTGCCCACGGTCGCGGAACAGTTCGCGGGCTCGGCCGCCATCCGGCCCTTCACGTTTGCGCCGGGGATGCCGTTTCGCTCGGCGGCGGCATCGGGCCCCGGCTGGGCAATGCTGCCCTCCGCCGCCGCTTTCGTCGATCCGATGCTTTCGACGGGCATTCCCCTCGCGCTTCTGGGTGTCGAACGAATCGCGCGCGGCCTGCGGGACTCGTGGGGATCTTCCGGGCTGGCCGCCGCGATCGGAGACTGCGGTACGGAGGCGCTCGAGGAGGCAGACCGGACCGCGCTTCTCGTCTCCGCGCTGTCGGCGGCCTACGGCGACTTCGAGCTCTTCTCGCGACTGACGCTTCTCTATTTCGCGGCGGCCAGCCACGCGGAGGTCAGGCGGCGCCTCGACCCCGAAGCCCGGACCTCGTTTCTGATGGGCCGCCACGCGCGGTTCGGGCCCGCTCTCGAACGCATCTGCCGCTCGGTGATGCGGGCTTCGCGCGCCGGGACGCTTCCCGGGGAACGGGAGACGCTGATGGACGACGTCCTCGAGGCCATCGAGCCCCTGGACATCGCGGGACTCTCCGACGCCGGCCGCCTCAACTGGCACCCGGTCGAGGCCGGGCCGCTGCTGGCGGGAGCGGCGAAAGTCGGCGCGGGCCGCCGCCAGATCGAAGAGATGCTCGAGCGAACGGGGTTCAACGGGACGCCCGGCGTTCCCGCGGAAGCCGGAGCCATCTCGTGAGCTCCCGCGGCCCGGATCCCGGCGAAGTCTCCGGGAGCTCCGCGGCCGACTACTCGGAGCTCAGGCGCAAGCTGGCGTGGAGAGGGGACGGGCCCGCACGGGGACGGTTCCTGAGCGTGTTCATGGACCAGAACAACCGTTGCAACCTGAAGTGCCGGATGTGCGGCTTCAGCGACGAACGGGTCGCCGCTCTGAAGAAGTACGACATGCCGCGGGCGCTCTTCGAATCGATAGCGGAGCAGGTCTTTCCGCGGACGAACTTCCTCGTGCTCTCGATCCTGACCGAGCCTTTCATGACCCGGGACTTTCCGGACCGTCTCGCCGCCGTCCACCGCCACGGCGTCCCCTACAGCGAGATCATCACGAACGGAACACTCCTGGACGAGGCGAACATCGCGAAGACGATCGACGCCGGAATCACGTGTCTGACCGTCTCGATCGACGGCGGCACCAAGGAGATCTACGAAGCCGTCCGGGCCGGCGCGACGTTCCAGGCCGTCATGTACAACGTCGGCCTGTTCCAGTCGATGAGACGGTCCCGGCGGGTCGCGATGCCGGCGCTTCGGATCAATCACGTCCTCTCCGAGATCAACATCGACCACTTCGAGGCGTTCCTCGGGCTCGTCCGCAGAATTCGCCCCGAGAAGATCGGCGTCCGCACCGTGTCACGGATGAGCAACGCGCTCATCCAGGAAAACCGCGACCCGGAGTTCTGGGAGAAGGTTCGCGCGGCGAGGACGCGGCTCGCCGACTTCTGCCGGATGACCGGCATCGAGGACGCGGGCTTCCTGCGCGACCGTCCGACCCCGATCGAGCTCACGACCGACCGCGGCGAAAAAATGATCTGCCGGGCGCCGTGGGAGGCGCTGGCGATCCATCCGGACGGAGACGTCTATCCCTGCATGGCGTGGACCAGGTCGCCGGTCGGCAACCTCGCGCGGCAGAGCTTCGACGAGATCTGGAACGGCGAGGGCCTTTCCGCGCTTCGAGCGGAGTTCGAAGGCGCGCAGCCGGGGGTCGACTGCCTGAACTGCTCGATCCGCAGGGACGCCGCCGGCGATCTCGACGACGATTTCTTCTACAGGAAAATCGCCAAGCAGCCGACGGCCTGAACGGATCGCCTGAAAGGCTGCGGCCGGCGGTCCCTCGAGCGCCGCCGTCCGCCGGCCGTCACGACCCTCCGCGCTTACTTCGCGCGGCCGCCTTTTTCGAACAGAGCCGCGTACTGCGGGTAGCCCTCCTGAGCGAGCCGTTCGGCCGGGATGAAGCGCATCGCGGCGGAATTCATGCAGAACCGCTGACGGGTCGGCGCGGGCCCGTCGTCGAACACATGGCCGAGGTGCGAATCCGCGTGGGCGGAGCGGACCTCAGTCCTCGGCAGCCCGAGCTTGTAGTCGGTCTTCGTCTTCACGTTCGCCTTCTCGAGCGGTTTCGTGAAGCTCGGCCAGCCCGTCCCGGACTCGAACTTGTCGAGGGAGGAGAAGAGCGGTTCGCCCGAGATGACGTCGACGTAGATGCCGGCCGCATGGTTGTCGTTGTACTCGTTGGCGAACGGGCGCTCCGTCCCCTCGTGCTGAGTCACCTGATACTGAATGGGCGTCAGGCGTCCCTTCAACTCCGCGTCCGAAGGCTTGTGGAAATTGCCCGTCCAGCCCTTGCCTCCGGCAGAGGGCTGCTGCCCTTCCGCCGGCCGCGCCATGGCGATGACGAGCGCCGCTGCCGCCGCGAGAAATCCTGCGTGATTCATTTGTGTCCTCCTGCCGCTTCTCCCCAGAGCTGTTTTAACCGGGCATCGCGGCCGCATCCTTCCCGATACTGGTGATACCGCACCGGGTTCTTCTTGTAAAAGTCCTGGTGGTACTGCTCGGCGGGGTAGAACGTCGAGGCCTGAACGATCTGCGTGACGATCTTTCCCTTGAACCGGGACTCCTCCTCGAGCTTGCGCTTCGACTCCTCCGCCGCGCGGCGCTGCGCATCGTCTGAATAGAAGATCGCGGAGCGGTACTGCGACCCGTGATCGCAGAACTGCGCGTTCGCCTGCAGCGGATCGACGTTGTGCCAGAAGATCTCGAGCAGCTTCTCGTAGGTGATCTTCGCCGGATCGAAGGCGACTTCGACCGACTCGGCGTGCCCCGTGCCGCCCGCCGAGACCTCCTCGTAGGTGGGATTCTTCTTCTGGCCTCCGGTGTACCCCGAGGTGACGGAGAGGACGCCGGGCACCCCTTCGAAGGCGGTTTCCTCGCACCAGAAACACCCGCCGGCGAAGACGGCTTTGGCGGGAGGCGGCGCCGGCGCTGCCCGGAGAGCTCCCAGGAAAGTTCCGAAAAGGACCAGAGAAACGAAGAGACGCATCCGCAAGATGACCTCCTGTGATGGCACTCACAACTTCCAGGACACGGATTTGATTCCGGTCCCGCCTCCAGGTTACGGGCCCTGCGGGGAAACGGATGTCGGGCTTTTCGAGGCGGTCGTTGGACGCGGGACGCCTGTTGGGACGAGAAACACGGGAGACTCCCGCGAATCAACCCGGCTCCGATGCCGCCTTGCCGGATGAAGCGGATGCCGGAGTCGGAGAGACGCCTCGAGGCCGCCGGCGGCCTTCCTCGGCCGGTCGCCGCTCCGCGGCCAGGTCCTCGAGGCATCGGACGACGAGAGCCGTCCATCCCGTCTGGTGGCTCGCGCCGACTCCGCGGCCCGTGTCGCCGTGGAAGTACTCGTGAAAGAGAACGAGGTCGCTCCAGTTCGGATCGAGCGCGAATCTGGGGTCCTCACCATGGCACGGGCGGCGCCCCGCCGCGTCCGGAAGGAAGATCGAAGAGAGCCGCCGGGAGATTTCCGACGCCACCTCGCCCAGGTTCATCAGAACGCCGGAGCCCGTCGGGCATTCGACGCGCAGGTCGTTGCCGTAGAAGTGGTGATAGCGCTGCAGGGCCTCAACGAGGAGGTAGTTGACAGGAAACCAGATCGGGCCGCGCCAGTTCGAATTCCCGCCGAAGAGGTTCGTCGTCCCTTCCGCGGGATCGTAGTCGACTCGGTTTTCCGAATCGCCGACGCGAAACGAGTAGGGGTGTTCGCGGTGGATCATCGACAACGCGCGGATGCCAAAGGGCGAAAGGAATTCCTTCTCGTCGAGGAGATAGCGGAGAACCCGCTCGAGCCGTTCTCGCGACGGGATCGCCAGCAGGCGGTGAGAGTCGGCCGAATCTGCCGAGCACTCCATGTAGGAAGTGTTGCGCGCGAGGTCCTGGCGATTATCGAGGAACCACTGCAGGCGCCGGCGAAATCCGGGCAGCTTCTCGATGATTTCCTCTTCCAGGATCTCGACGGCGAACAGCGGAATGAGGCCGACCATCGATCGCACCTTGAGCGGAATGCTGTGGCCGCCGACGGAGAGCTGGTCGTAGTAGAACCCGTCCTCTTCGTCCCAGAGCCCCATCCCGCCCAGGGTGTTCATCGCATCGACGATGGAGACGAAATGCTCGAAAAATTTGGACGCGACGTCCTCGTACGCCGGGTCCTCGCTCGCGAGCTCGAGCGCCATCGACAGCATGGTCGAGCAGAAAAAGGCCATCCAGGCGGTGCCGTCCGCCTGGTCGAGCTGCCCGCCGGTAGGAAGCTCCGCCGAACGGTCGAAGACGCCGATGTTGTCCAGGCCAAGGAACCCGCCGGCGAAGAGGTTCTTGCCGTCCGGGTCCTTCCGATTGACCCACCAGGTGAAGTTGATCAGGAGCTTCTGGAAGACGCGGGCCAGAAACACCCGGTCGCGCTTTCCCCTGGTTCCCGTGATCTTGTAAGTGCGCCACGCCGCCCATGCGTGCACGGGAGGGTTCACGTCTCCGAACGCCCACTCGTAGGCCGGGATCTGGCCGTTGGGGTGCATGTACCACTCGCGCAGCAGGAGGATGAGCTGCTGTTTGGAGAACTCGGGGTCGATCCGCGCGAACGGCACCATGTGGAAGGCGAGGTCCCAGGCGGCGTACCAGGGGTACTCCCACTTGTCGGGCATGGAGATGACGTCCCGGTTGTAAAGGTGCGTCCAGGCCTTGTTGCGGCCGGTGGCTCGCTCGGGCGGGGGCGGAGGCTGCGACGGATCGCCTTCCAGCCAGTCTCGGACGGAGAAGTGAAAGAACTGCTTCGACCAGAGGAGACCCGCGTAGGCCTGCCGGGCGACGCGGCGTTCCTCCATCGAGAGTGTGGCTGGGAGCCTCTCGCCATAGAACTCGTCGGTCTCGCGAATCCGGTCGTCGAACGTCCGCTCGAACTCGGGCCCGAACGCGGGCTGCGCGGTTCCCGATTCCTTCGATAGCCGGAGACGCACCTCGGCCTCGCCGCCGGCCGGGATCTCCAGTCGGTAGTGCGCGGCCGCCTTGGTGCCGATCTTCTGCGGGTTGACGGCGGAAGCGTCCTGCCGCACGACGAAATCGTGGAACGCGTCCTTGACGTGCGGCGTCGGGTTAGGCGCACCGAAGAGCCGCAGGACGTTGGTC
>JALYUA010000033.1 GCA_030854005.1 Acidobacteriota bacterium | reverse complement strand
CGCCCGCGATCCTCGAGAAGGCCGCCTCGTGGCGCCGCCGCGTCGACGCGTCGCTGGCGCCGCCGAAAGGAGAGACCCCGAAGTGAAGAGCATTTACGAGATCCTGCGCGCCAAGCGCGACGGGAAGGAGCTTTCCCGCGAGGAGATCGCTTTTCTCATCGCCGGAGTCGTATCGGGCGACGTCCCCGACTACCAGGCGGCCGCCTTTCTGATGGCGGCCGTCATCCGGGGGCTTTCGACGCCCGAGATGGCCGCGCTCACCGAGGCGATGCGCGATTCCGGCGACTCCTGGGACCTGTCCGATCTCGCCCCCGTGGTCGACAAGCACTCGACCGGTGGGGTCGGAGACAAGGCGACGCTCGTCCTCGCGCCGCTCGTGGCCGCCGCGGGCGGCCGAGTCGGCATGATGTCCGGAAGGGGACTCGGGCACACCGGCGGGACCCTCGACAAGCTCGCGGCGATTCCGGGATTCCGGACCGATCTCGACCTGCCCCGGGTCCGCCGGGCCCTGACCGAGGTGGGCGCGGCCCTCTTCGCGCAGACCGACACGGTGGCTCCCGCGGATCGAAAGCTCTATGCGCTGCGCGACGTCACGGGAACGGTGGAGTCCCTGGGGCTCATCGTCGCCTCCATCCTGTCGAAGAAGCTCGCGTCGGGAACGACCGGAATCGTGTTCGACGTTAAGACCGGCAACGGGGCGTTCCTGAAGACCGTCGACGAGTCCCGCGCCCTCGGCCGCGCGCTCGTCGACACCTCTCGCGCCGCGGGCCGCGAGGCGAGCGGATGGATCACCGACATGTCGAGGCCCCTCGGGCGCGCCGTGGGCAATGCGCTCGAAGCCGAGGAGTCGATCCTCGTCCTACGCAACGAAGGCCCGGCGCCGGTCCGCGAGCTTTGCCTCGTGCTCGGCGCCGACATGCTGCGATTCGCCGAGCCCGCGATCTCCGAGGCGGACGCGCGCAAGCGGCTCGAAGAGGCTTTCGCGTCGGGCAAGGCCGCCGAGCGCTTCGCGAAACTCGTCGAGTTCCAGGGTGGGGACCCTCGCGTCGTGGAGGATCCTTCGATCCTGCCTCAGCCGAAATCGAAGATCCCCGCGACGGCGCCCCGCTCGGGCTTCGTCCGGTCGATTCAGACAGAGAGGATGGGGTTTCTGTCGATCGACATAGGCTGCGGACGGCGCAAGCGGGAGGATGAGATCGATTTCGCCGCGGGGTTCCTGGTCGAAAAAACCGTGGGAGACCGCGTCGAAAAGGGAGAACCGCTCGCCATCCTGTGCCTGGGCGACCGACCCGCGCCGCGGCCGTCCTTCGAGCGGGAGCTGGCGGACCTCTTCGAGATCGGAGACGAACCGGCGGCCCCGCCCCCTCTCGCGATAGAGAAGCTGTAGAGATGATCTGTCAGCTGTCAGCTCGTTTCTGAACTCTCAACTCATAACTCTCAACTTCCTCCCATGACCATGCTCGGCCGGGCCAATCCGCTCGAACGCATCTTGCGCGGATTGCGGGGGAAACTCTCGCCGGGCCGCGGCGCATCCCCGGTCGCGCCGCGGACCATGCGGGTCATCGCCCACCGGGGCGCCGCTCGCGTGCAGGCTGAGAACACGATCGAGGCGTATGCCGCCGCGATGGACCTCGGGGCCGACGGCGTCGAGGCGGACGTCTGCGTCACGCGCGACGGTCGGTTCCTCATCTGGCATGACGCGGATCCGGGCGAGAAAATCGCCCTCGCGCGGCAATCCGGACGGGAGGGGCTGCTGTGCACTCCCGACGTCCCGACACTCGTCTCGAAATGGCGGCGGCGGGTCAAAGACCTGGACTACGACGACTTTCGCGCTCACTATGGGTATCGCCTTCGAGAGGGAGGCGTGGCGGACCTGATCGGCAACGACGATCCGCCGAAGATCCCTGCTATCACGCTCGACGACCTGATCGCCTGGGCGCGCCGGGAGCCGAGGCTGGCGACGATCTGCCTCGACGTCAAGCTGGCGCCCGACCAGACGGATTCGGCGGCGCGGTTGTTCGATCTTCTCCGGCGGCTCTTCGCGGAACTTCGAGACGCGCCGTTCCCGGCCGTGGCGCTCCTGACCCCGCAGCGCGAGATCTTCGAGGCCTTCCGGACGGAGGCGTCGCGGACTCCCCACGACGACCGGCTCACCGTTCACGCCGACTTCGAGCTCCCCGGCGTTCTCGCTGCCGCGCGGCGGATGGGGTTTCGACGCGCGAGCATGGGTCTCGGACAGCGTTTCTGGCCGGGCTTCCGGGACGAACTGGCGGACGTCGTCCGGTCGCGCGAGCGCGGAGAGATCGATGCGGTCATCGCCTGGACGATCAACGAGCCCGATCGGCTGGCCACGCTCGTCCGGTTCGGCGTGGATGGAATCCTGACGGACGACCCGGCGCTGCTTCGAAAGATGATCTCTCAGGGCCGCGCCGAAGCGCTCGACCCGCGCAAATCGGAGGCGCTCGAGCGCAGTTAGAATCCCGCAGTGCTCTATCGATTCGATCACGTCCGCAAGGCCTACGGCCCGAAGGAAGTGCTGCGTGACGTCACGTGGCAGCACAACCCGGGTCAGAAGGTCGGCCTCGTCGGACGCAACGGCGCGGGCAAGACCACGCTGCTTCGGATCGCTCTCGGCCGCGAGGAACCGGACTCGGGCCAGTTCGTCCGCGCCAACGCTCTCCGCGTCCAGACTGTCGATCAGGCCTTAAACGCGGACGCGCTCTCGGAGTCCCTCCACGACTACACGGCCGGCGCGTTCGCCGACCTCCATCGGATCGAGTCGGAGATGCGGCGCCTCGAGCACGCGATGGCCGACGGCGACAACTCCGCGGGCGTGCACGACCGGTACGACGCGCTCTCGCATCGATTCGAAAACGAGGGCGGCTACGACATGGTCGCCGAGGTCGAAAAGGCGCTTTCCGGCCTCGGGTTCGACAAGGCGGACTTCGAGAGGCCGCTCGCGGAGCTCTCCGGCGGCCAGAAGAACCGGGCGATGCTGGCGCGGTCCATCCTTTCCAACCCGGACGTCCTGCTGCTCGACGAGCCCACCAACCATCTCGACTTCAACGCCGTGGAGTTCCTCGAGGACTATCTCGCCCGCTCCCGCCGCGCGTACCTCGTGGTCACGCACGACCGGAGGTTCCTCGATCAGGTGGCGGAGGAGATCATCGATCTCGAGAACGGGCGGCTCTCCGATTACAGCGGCGGGTACAGCGCCTACAAGCGGCAGAAGGCCGAGAGGATCCTGACGGCGACGCGAGCCTTCGACAAGCAGCAGGAATTCGTCGAGAAGGAGAAGGAGTACATTCGCCGCAACATCGCGGGGCAGAACTCCCGTCAGGCCAAAGGGAGACGGACCAAGCTCGAGCGGGTCGACCTGCTCGAAAAACCGATGGACGACACCACGACGGTCGCCTTTCGGTTCGACGCCGCGAGGATCGGCGGCCGGAGCTTTATCCGGACGAAACACCTGAACGCGGGATACGAGGCCGGGTCGCCGATCGTGAAGGACGTCAGCTTCGAGCTCCTCCGCGGCGAGCGGCTCGCGATTCTCGGCGAGAACGGCACCGGGAAGACGACCCTGTTGAAGACTCTCGCGGGCCGCCTCCCGGCGCTTTCGGGCTCGATCTCCACCGGCCACGACGTGACGATCGGATACTACGACCAGGAGTTGAAGGACCTCGACCCCAAAGGCCGCGCGATCGACGCGGTGTGGAACCTGAACCCGAACGCGACGGAGCAGGCGATGCGGTCCTATCTCGCGCGATTCGCCTTCCGCGGCGACGAAGTCTTCGCGCAGATCTCGGGCCTGTCCGGGGGTGAGAAGGGAAGGCTGACCCTCGCCGTCGTCATGATGCAGAGGCACAACCTGCTCCTCCTGGACGAGCCCACGAATCACCTCGATCTCGATTCCCGGGAGGCCCTGGAAGAGTCGCTCGACGGATTTCCCGGGTCGATCGTCTTCGTCTCGCACGACCGCGCGTTCATCGACAGGCTCGCGACGCGAGTCGTGGACCTGCGCTCCGGCCGCGCGGTGGCCATGGACGGCAACTATTCCGAGACGGCCGCCGCCCGCGCCGAGCGGCGCCGCCGCCCCGAGCCCGGAAGCGGTTCGAGCGTCCGTGCCGCGACCGCCCCGGCCCCGCGCGCGCCCGCGATCGCCACTCCCTCCGAGGCGCGAACCGCTCCCCGTCCCGTCTCATCCGGCACCGCGACGCGGGAGGCGCCGGACCGGGACGGGAGCAAGCGCCGCCGCCGCATCAAGACGCTCGAAGAGAAGATCGCCTCGCTCGAGGCCGCCGTCGACTTGCTCGAGAGCCGGCTGTGGCAGGAGGCTCTCACGCTCGGGCCCATTGCGTCGCGCGACCTCGCCGCCGAGAAGGCGGCGCGCCAGAAGGAGCTCGACGAGCTGGTCGAGGACTGGGCGAGGCTGTCGGAGGAAGAGGCGCAGGAGGCGGGCCGCCCGTCGTGAGCGACGCCCCCGAGACCCGAGCCGCCATCCTCGCGATCGGCAGCGAGATGCTGGGCCCTTTCCGGCAGGACACGAACTCTCTCTGGCTGACGGCTCGCCTGGAAGAGATCGGCATCCCGGTCGTCCGCAAGTCGATCATCGGGGACGACCCGGCGGTCATCGTGCGCGAGCTCGAGACCGCATCGCTGGAGGCCTCGCTCCTGATTTCGACCGGCGGGCTCGGTCCGACCGCGGACGACGTGACGGCGGCGGCCGTGGCGCAATGGCTCGGCGCTCCCCTCGTTCGAAACGCGGACTTCGTCACGCGCATGCGGGCGCGGTTCGAGTCGCGCGGAGTCCGGATGGCGGCGGTGAACGAGAAGCAAGCCGACTTCATCGAGGGAGCGCGCGTCCTGGAAAATCCGCGCGGCACCGCGCCCGGCTTCTGGGGGAGGAAGGGAAGCTGCGAAATCGTCGTGCTCCCCGGCGTCCCGTCGGAGATGCGCGAGATCATGGAGCAGAGCGTCCTGCCGGAGCTCACGCGGCGCGCCGGCGGAGTCGTCTCTCGGCGCCGGGTCCTCCGGATCGCCGGCATGGGAGAGTCCGCCGTGGAGGAGCTCGTCGAGCCCGTCTACGCGCGGTGGAAACAGCATCCGGTGACGATCCTCGCCTCTCCCGGCGAGGTCCAGCTCCACCTGTACGTTCGCGGCGAGCCGGACTTCGCGGAGACGACGGTGCGGGCGATGGAAGAGGATTTCCGGTCCGTCCTGAAGGAACGCGTCTTCGGGGGCGACGGCGAAGACCTGGCCTCCGCGGTCGGCCGGCTCCTGCGCGACTCCGGCAAGACGCTGGCGCTCGCGGAATCGTGCACGGGAGGCATGGTCGCGTCGCTCGTCACCGACGTGCCCGGCTCGAGCGACTACTTTCTCGGGGGCGTGG
>JALYUA010000014.1 GCA_030854005.1 Acidobacteriota bacterium | reverse complement strand
GTCTTCCTCGGCCGCGCCGGGCGATGCGGGCGTCCCCGCCGACCGGCTCGCCGACGTCGTCGAGGTCGAAGGCGCCGGCTTCGACGGCGCCGAGCGCCACCGTACGACCACGAGAACGAGGAAGGTCGCCGCCACCAGGAGCCAGCCGAGCTGCTTCCGGTTTCCGAGAGAGAAGGTCATGGGCGCCTCACCGCGCCCGGAATCGGCCGCTCCTGCGCGGCGAGCGACGGCGCCGCGCCCGGAGTCGCGTCCTCCGACGCGAAGTAGGTCGCGAGCGCCATGCGGACCATGACGCCGCCCGGAAGATCCGGGTCGCGGGAAAGCCCGATCTCCTTGACGACGATCCACCGGCGGTCCGACTCGATCGAGCCTAAGAGCTGCTTGAAACGGGCGTAGTCGTTGCGGAAGGAGAACGTCACCATCATCTGCGAGAGCGGGAGGTCGGTGAGCGGCGCCGTCGCGTAAGACATCTCCGCCGGGGAGATGCCTGCCCGCTGGAGCAGAAGATGGATCTCGGCGACGACCGGGGCGAGCGTGTCCCGGCTGGGGCCGATTCGCTTTCCATAGAAGTCCTCGATCGCCGAAGAGACCGAGGACAGCCGGTCCCTCTGCGCCGCGAGCCTCTTCGCTTCGCGCTCGCGCGCGTCCACGTCGCGCGTCAGCTCGGTGCGCCGCGCCTCCATTCCGTCCTTGCGGTCCTGTGCCGTCGCCCGGTACCAGAGATAAAAGCCCAGGTTTCCCGCGAGAAACAGGACGGCGACGGCCAGGATCTGGAGGCGGCGGCTCGAGAGAGCGTTCATGGCGCCTCCCCTCCCGATCCGTATTTCACGTAGATCTGGAATCCGAAGCCCTCGGGAGCGCCCGCGCTGCCCGCCGCCGGAGAGGCCTCGCTCCGCAGCTCGACCGCCGCGAACATCCGATCCCGGGACAGAGCCGCGAGTGTTCGAACCACGGCGTCCGAGCTCTTCCCGAGAAGCGAGCAGTCGAGGGTCGTCTCTCCGGTCTCGGAAAACCGGGGCGAGAGACGCGTCAGCCGGACGTCCGGCGGCAGGACCCTCTCGAGCCGCGCGAGAAGAGAGCTCCAGGAAAAGCGCCGCTCCGAGACGAGCTTCAGGAGCCCCCGGCTCTCCTTCGCCAGGCTCGAGACTTTGTAGTTGTTGAGCGCCGCGCGAGAAGCGGCCGCATCGCGCTCCGCCCGGTCCCGCCGCCCCTCCAGCGACACGATCTGTTTCGCGGTGCCTTCGCTCGACCTGTGAAACTCGGCGTACTGGCGGATGTTGGCGACCAGCAGAACCGCTGCGAGGCCGAAGGCGAGCGCCGCGAGGAGTAGAAAGGGACGCTCGTCGCGGAATGGCCGGCGGGCGAAGTCGAGACGGCGCGCCATCAGCTCCTCCCGTAGACCGCCGCAAAGGCGGGCAGGAGCTCAGGACGGGCGGCGATGCGCTCGTCGAATGTGGCATCTCCGCCGAGAAGGCGGCCGCGCAGCGGCTGAATCGCGATCGGAAGCGCATCGCCGCGCAGCGGCTCACCTCCCCGGCCGTCGTGGACGTAGATGGCGGAGAGCCCGCGGCCCTTCAGCTTCTCGGCGTAATAGGACAGCGAAAGCCGCACCTCCTGCTCGTGCTCGCCATCCTCCGCGTCGGCCGGGCGCTGCCGAAAGAAGATGGGAGCGCCGCCGTTGGCGACGAGAAACACGAACGAGTCAGCGGTCCGGTGGAGGACCGCGTAGTCGCCTTCCGCGCGCGAGGAAAGAAACGGGGACAGGCCCTCGAACAGCGCGAGAGACGACGGGGCGAGGGCTCCCACCCGCACGCCCGCCGCTTCGAAGGACTGTTCGATCGAACGCAGGGTCTCGGCCGGAACCGCCGCGACCAGAAGCCGCTTCTGCTCTCCGACCGGGGTCATCTCGCGGAAAACGATGTCGAGATCGGTCGTGACGCCGGGCAGCAGCTTGCGAACCTTCCAGAGGACCATCTCGCGCGCGGCGGCCCGGGCCTCCGGGAGCGTTTCGACTTCGATCGCCAGCATCCGGGCCCACGAGTCGGGAAACAGGACGGAGGCTCGCGTCAGCCGGTCGGAGAGACGGCGGCCCGTATCCACCGCCTGGGTGAGCGCTTCGCGAGAGAACAGCGGGGTGCCGGAGACCGACACCCCCAGCGTGTTGGGCGGATAGGGAAAAAACCTCGAGTGCGCGAAACCGCGCGGCGGATCCCTCCTCACGTGGGCGTAGGTCACGCCGTCCGCCAGAAGGCAGAACACGTGCGGGGGGACGACGGGACGCAGAAAAGGGATCTTCATCAGTCGACGAAGGTGACCTTGTTGATCTCTTTCAGGGTCGTCCAGCCTTCGAGAACCTTGGCGAGCGCGGCATCGCGGAGGAAGGCCATCCCCTCGTCCTTCGCCGCCTTCTTGATCTCGGCGGCGGGCCGCCGCTCGAGGATCAGCCCGCGAATGCGGTCGGACAGGTCGAGCAGCTCCGCGATCGCCATGCGGCCGTGGAAGCCGGTGCCATCGCACTCGAGGCAGCCGCGCCCTTCGTAGAACGTGTGCCCGCGCGCGAGCTCCGGATCGATTCCGGCCTCCCGGATCTCGTCCGGCGTGACGGTGGCGACCTCCCGGCAGTGCACGCAGATCTTGCGGACCAGCCGCTGCGCGAGGATGCAGTTCAACGCGGAGACGAAGTTGTACAGGTCGACCTTCATGTTGAGAAACCGGCCGAGGACGTCCACGACGTTGTTGGCGTGCACGGTCGTGAAGACGAGATGTCCCGTCAGCGCCGACTGCACCGCGATCTGCGCCGTCTCTTCGTCTCGAATCTCTCCAACCATGATCTTGTCGGGGTCGTGGCGGAGGATCGAGCGAAGCCCTCGCGCGAAGGTCAGCCCCTTCTTCTCGTTGACCGGGATCTGGGTGATGCCGCGGAGCTGATACTCGACGGGATCCTCGATCGTGACGATCTTGTCCTCGACGGTCTGGATCTCCGACAGGCACGCGTAGAGGGTCGTCGTCTTGCCCGAGCCGGTCGGCCCCGTGACGAGCACCATCCCGTACGGCTCCCGGATGAACTTGCGCAGCTTCTTCTTGGTTTCCGCGTCGAAACCGAGCACTTCGAGGTTCAGGCTCTTGAACTCCGCGTTGGCGGACTCCTTGTCCAGAATGCGGATGACCGCGTCCTCCCCGTGGACCGTCGGCATGATCGAGACGCGGAAGTCGATCGTGCGGCCGCGCACCCGAAGCTTGAAGCGGCCGTCCTGCGGGATGCGCTTCTCCGCGATGTCGAGCTCCGACATGACCTTGATGCGCGAAATGATGGTGCCGTGATGGCGCTTGTCGATCGGGTCCATCGCCTGGTAGAGCACGCCGTCGATCCGGTACTTGATCAGGACCACGTTCTCCTGCGTCTCGATGTGAATGTCGGAGGCGCGGCGCTGGATTGCGTTGAACAGGATCGAGTCGACGAGCTTGATGATCGGAGAGGCGTCCTGAGTGATCCGGTCGATCGTCAGCGTCTCTTCGCCGTCCTCGTCCTCCGAGACGAGCTGCATGCGGAAGTCTTCCGTGGCCTCGTCCAGCACGCGCTGCGAGGACTCGCTCTTCTGGAGGATGTCGTGGATCGCGGTGCGGCTCCCCACCTTCAGGCGCAGCGGCACGCCGACCAGAAGCTCGAGCTCGTCCAGGCGCACCACGTCCGTCGGGTCCGCGCAGATGATCGTCATCGTCTTTTCGGTCCGCGACTCCGGGACGAACTCGTAGCGGAGCATCCACTCGACCGGGATCGAGCGGAAGAGGTCCGGATCGACGCGGAAGAGAGCGAGGTTGACGTAGGGGAGCCCGAGGCGCTCCGCCAGCGCCGCGGAGTCCGTCTCCGGCGCCGCGACGACCGTCCCGTTCGAGTATTGCTTGGCCATGCTCACCCCTTGATCTGGGACATGATCCGGAAAATCGGCAGGTACACCGAGAGCAGGATCGTCATGATGATGAGGCCCATCCCCACCAGGATCGCCGGCTCGACGAAGGAGATGACCCTCGCGAGGAGCATGTCGATCTCCTCGTCGTAGAAGTCCGAAACCGAGCTCAACATTTCCTCGAGGGCCCCGGATTCTTCCCCGACTTTGATCATCTCGAGGGTCAGGTTGGTGAAGATGCCGGTCGCTTCGAGGCTGCGCCACAGCTCGCCGCCCTCGCGGACGCGCCCGACGACGTCGCGAACGCGCCGGGACACGAACCGGTTGCCGATCGCGTCCGAGGAATTCTCGAGCGCCGGGACCAGAGGGGTCCCGCCGCCTAAAAGCGTCGCCAGGCTGCGCGTGAACTGACTGATGGCGAAGCGCCGCATGATCCCGCCGACCACCGGAATGCGGATCAGCACGGCGTCGCGGGTCTCCCGTCCGGTCGCCGACTTCAGCCACCGGAAGAGAAAGAACCCGACGACGACGAGCCCGCCGCCGATGAACAGGACGTTGCGCCGGAGGAAGGTCGCGATCCCGATCACGACCTGCGTGAGCAGGGGCAGCTCGGCGCCGAAGTCCCCGAAGAATTCGGAAAACCGGGGAATGACGAACGTCATGAGGATGCCGATGAGCACGACGGAGAGGACGATCAGGATCGCGGGATAGACCAGCGTGGAAACGACTTTCCGCGCGAGGCTCATCACCGTCTTCTGGTACTTGAGGTAACGCCGCAGGACCGTCTCGATCTCGCCGCTCTTCTCGCCGGCCTTCAGAGACGTCCAGTAGAGCCTGGGGAAGATGTCTCCCTGCGCGGCGAACGCGTCGGAAAGCGAGGCGCCTGAATTGACCCGGTCGCGCACGTCCGTCAGAACGCGCCGCAGGGTCGGGCTCTCCTGGCGTTCGAGGAGGATCTCGAAGGAGTGCACCACCGGAAGGCCCGCCTTCAGAAGCGCGATCATCTCCTGGTTGAAGAGGAGAAAGTCGCGCATCTTGACGCGGCCCCGCGATTTCCGCGCGGTCCGGCTCGCGAGCGAGAGGCCGCCCTGCCGCCGCACCTCGAAGACGTGGCCGCCGCGCCGCTCGACCTCCGAGCGCGCCGCGCCCGCGTCCGCCGCGAGAACCGCCTCGTCGGCGACGCTTCCGTCGGGCCAGCCCGCCTTGATCGAAAACTGCGGCATCAGCTCCTCAGCTCCTCAGCTTCTCAGCGCTTTTCCACGGTCTTGCCGCCGGGCGAGCCGGGGTGCGCGGACTCCTGCACGAGCAGGATCAGGATCAGGGCGTTCTTGGACGCTTCGTCGCGGGAGGCGCCGAGGACGAGCGTCTGGTTCAGGGCGACGGGGACCGAGGCGCGATACAGCGGAACGGGCACGGTCCGCCCCTGCTCGTTCTTCTTCAACCTCGACAGGGAGATCGGCGAAAGCAGAAGCTCGTCCCCCGTCCCGACGGGCCCGATCGAGAAGGTCAGGACGTACTCTTCGCCCAGCCGGTAGGAGACCGGACGTCCCTCGGTGCCTCGGATCACCGCCGAGTCGATCAGCGTGTAGTCGTTGAACTGGAACATCGACTTCAGCTTCGCCCCCAGCCCTCCGATCTCCGCCGCCATCGAGCCCGCCGGGACGTCGGCGCGGGCGCGGACGAGCTTGACCGCGAAGTTGAACCCGCGGGGAGGAGAATCGAACTCCGCCAGCACCTTCGCAACGGTCTTCAGGTTCGATTCCCGGTCCGTGATCGTCATGGCGTTCAACCGGGAGGTCAGGGTGATGGAAGCCGACTCGGAGAGATGCGGCCGGATCAGAAGCGCCGCCTCCTCGACCCGCTTGTATTTCAGGACGAAGACGCGCACGGAGGCTTCTTCCGCCGCGAGGAGCGGAATCGCGACGAGCGCGAAGGCCACGAGGGCCGCGAAGGAAGCAGTCTTTTTTCTCACGCAAGAAAACCCGGCTTCCGCACGGCGGAGGCAGGGGCTCTGAGACGGCAAGGTCGGCGGTTAAGGCTCCCGGTGCGCTCTCCCGAGAAACCTCGCCATCGACCGTCCCGTTTCGGTCAAATCAAATGTCGAGCGATCGATCCACGATCCAGACCACGCGCGGCTGTCCGCCGCCCGGATTCCAGTCGTAGATCGTCGCGTCGGCAGGAAGCTTCTGTCCACCGGGCGCGCTTGCCTCCGCAAAAGGCGAGAACGGACGGTTGGAAATCTCGGGCGCCGGCGCGTCTGCCGGCGATTCCTCCCGCGAGGAAACGCTTTCGAGCGCGGAGGCCGGATTTCCTCCCCGAACGCTCGGATCAGAAGGCGCCGCCGGCGCACGCGAGGCCCGGAGGCTCGCCGGCGAGGGGTTCGAGAGCGTCACCGCGATGAAGACCGCGGCTGCGGCCGCCGCAGCCGTCGCTCCCAGGCGCCGGCCATGCCGCGTCGAGGGGCGCACGCGCCTCTCCGCCGCCTTCAGGGCGATCCCGGAGCGCACGCCGTCTAAAATGCGCGCCGCGTCCTGCGCCGAAACGGCTTCCGCGGGAAGCAGGGCGAAGAGGATCTCGGGATGGACGCGCGACGCCTCCCGGCGGCACGCCTCGCACGCCGCGAGATGCCCCCGAACGTCCGAGCGCTCCTCCCGAGAGAGCGCCTCCTGGAGGTATCCGTCAAACCGCGCCCGGGTCTCGTCGCAGCGGGGCGTCATGCCTTCTCCCGCGTGCCGCGCCGCGCGCGCAGAAATCCCGGGCAGATCTTCTCGATCTCCTTGCGGAGAATGCGCCGCGCGTTGAAGAGGTGATTGCGGACCGTGGACTCGCCGCATCCCAGGATCTTCGCGATCTCGTCGGTGTCCTTGTCTTCCATCTCGCGCAGGACGAAGGCCGCTTTCTGCTTGCCGGTCAGCCGCTCGCTCGCCTCCCGGAAGACCCGTGCCATCTCGTCATCTTCGGCGGCGCGGGAGGTCTCGCCCCCGGTCGCCTCTTCCCGCTGGCGCACCAGGTGAAGCGTGGCGCCGTGGGCGCGCTCCCGGCTGCGGGAGCTGCGCAGAAAGTCGATCGAGAGGTTGGTGGCGATCCGGTAGAGCCAGGTGTTGAAGGAATACGTCGAGTCGTAGCGGTCGAGCTGCTCCCACACCCGGAGGAACACCATCTGGGCGACGTCCCGGGCGTCCTCCGGGTCGGAGACGATCCGGCGGGCCACCGATACGACGGCCGGGGTCTTGCGGACGACCAGGGCTTCGAACGACAGCATGTCGCCCGCGCGGGCGGAGAGCGCCAGCTCGCGGTCCGACAGCTCCGCCGTTTCCTGCCGCCGGCGCACTTCGCTGTAGACGAGCTCCATCGGCGGTTTATACGGATCGCCGCCGCCGCCCGTTGGGGGTTTTCTGAAGGACATAACTCCTTGGAGTGTAAGGCCTGAGCCGGAAAACGGGAAACGGGAAACGGGAAACGAAGTC
>JALYUA010000010.1 GCA_030854005.1 Acidobacteriota bacterium | reverse complement strand
GCCCCGGGGGTCCCGCCCCCGCAGAACCTCGCGCCGGCCACGCCGCCGAGCGACCCGTTCCGCCCGTCTCCCCGCGACGCCGTCCCGCCGCAGCCGCAGGAACCACGGCCCCCGTTCGGGCAGGGGGCCGCGCTCTCGCCGTCGCCGTCGGCGGCGGCGGCGACCGGCATCGAGAGCGTTTCCGCCGCGGTCGTTGCGCCCGCCGCGACACAGAGCGGGCTCCTCTTCGATTTTGCTCCCGCGACGATCGCGGTTCCCCCGGGCCAGCAGCGCTCGATTCTCGTCCGCGTCACGGGACAGGACGGATCCGCCAACGGATCGCTCGTATTCCGGTTCGACCCGGCGATGGTGTCGGTGATCGGTGTCCGCGCGATCCTGCCCGAGGGCGGCGTCGCCGATTCGCACATCGAGCCCGGCCGCGTGGTCCTCGACCTGCCCAACCCGATCCCCCTGACGGGGACCCGGGCCCTCGCGGAGATCATCCTGCAAGGCGTCAAGCCGGGTTCCTCGAAGCTCTCCTTCGACCGCGGAACCTCCTCGGCGAGCTTTGCAGAGGCCACCGTGGAGGTCCGGTGAGGCAGGTCGGGCGAAGAGCGAAGGACGAAGGGCGAAGGGCGAAGGGCGTGAAGAGGTCCGCTCGCCAGGCGGGATTCACCGTGGTCGAGCTCGCGGTCGTCGCGGCGATGATCGCGATCCTGACCGGCATGGTGGTTCCGGTCGTGCGCTACACGGTCAAACGGCAGGACGAGCTCGAGCTTAAGTTCCAGCTGCGCCTGATGCGGGACGCAATTGATAAGTACAAGCAGTACTCGGATTCGGGACTGATCCCGCCCCAGCTCGGCACCGAGGGCTACCCGCCGGAGCTGCAGACTCTGGTCGACGGCGCCAAGCTCGTCGGGCAGATCGACAAGAAGCAGAAGTTCCTCCGCCGGGTCCCCGTCGACCCCATGACGAAGAAGCCGGAATGGGGCCTCCGGTCCTACCAGGACGATCCGAAGTCGACGTCCTGGGGGAGCCAGAACGTCTACGACGTCTACTCGCTCTCGACCGGCCGGGCCATCGACGGCACGTACTACAAGGACTGGTGATGGAAGACGTAAAACGTAAAACGGAAAACGGAAAACGAGTGGAAAGTGTCGGATGCGGGAGATCCCCGTTTCCCGTTTCCCGTTTCCCGATTCCCGAATCGGGCTTCACCCTCCTCGAGCTGCTCGTCGTCATGACGATCATCGGGATCCTGGCGGCCATCGCGGTCCCGGCGCTGCGGGATTCGCCCCAGCGGGCGCGCGAGGCCACGCTCAAGGAGGACCTCTTTACGCTGCGAAGCGTCATTGACCAGTACCACGGCGACAAAGGGAACTATCCGGCGGACCTTCAGACTCTCGTGACGGACGGTTACATCCGTAAGATCCCGCTCGACCCCATGACGAAGTCCGCAGACACCTGGATCGTCGCCTTCGAAGAGGCGGCTTCCGACTCGGCCGCCACCGATTCGACCGGTGTGACGGCGCCGGCCACCCCGGGCGTGATCGACGTCCACAGCGGGTCGCCGGGGAAGGCGCTGGACGGAACTCTCTACAAGGAGTGGTGAGCCATCGGTAGCCGCCGCGCTTCTCTTCCGGACGTGCCCGGGGCCCAGGCGGGGTTCACGATGGTCGCGGTCGTCATCGGAATGCTCATCCTGACGATCGTCATCGCCGGCGTCGGGCCGGCGATCGGGACGATCGGCAAGCGAGACCGGGAGATGGAGCTCCTCTTTCGCGGAAAGCAGTACGCGCGCGCGATCGGGCTGTTTCAGAGGCGGTACGGGAGGTACCCCAATACCCTGAAGGAGCTGCTCGAGAACAACCCGCGGAGCATCCGGCAGCTCTGGAAGGATCCGATGTGTAACTGCTCGGACTGGTACCTGCTGATCTTGAACACCCCCGACGCGATCCCCCAGGGGGCCCCGCTCGGCGGCCCGGCCTCGGCCGTGACGCCGGGCGCAGTCCGCCTTCCGCCGACGCCGACGCCGGTGCCCTCCGCCTTCGGAACGCCGCAGTCCGCCGGCCCGATCGTCGGAGTCCGTTCGAAGGTCCACAAGGAGGCGCTCCAGGAATGGCGCGGCCGGAAGTTCTACGACGAGTGGCGATTCATCGTCGGGGACGCCGACCGGGAGAGCGGGGCGTTTGACCCGAACAGCCTCCAACGGCCTCCCGGCCCGCAGCCGGCTCCGGTGACCCCTCCCAGGAGATAAACCACTCTCTTCAAAGGGCTTAAATTAGGCAGGACACGGGGCTTGCCGGGGGGCCGGGCGGGATAGAATAGCCCGGCCTGCCGGAGCCACACGTCCATGGTCCAGAAATTCACCCTCGATAACGGCGCCACCGTCCTCGTCGACGAGATGCAGGACGTCCGGTCTCTGGCGCTCGGCATCTTCGTCGGAGCCGGGTCGGGGCAGGAGACGCCCGCCCGCCAGGGGGTCTCTCATTTCTTGGAACACGTCCTCTTCAAGCGGACGGACCGCCGCTCGAGCGTCCAGATCGCCCGCGCGATCGACCGGCTGGGAGGGGACGTCGACGCCTTCACGACCAAGGAGTACACCGGCTTCTACGCCCACACGCTCGACTCCCGGTTCGGCGAGGCTCTCGACCTCCTCGGGGACATCGTTCTCTCTCCGGCGTTCGAGGCGATCGACATCGAGACCGAGAGGGGAGTCATCCTCGAAGAGATCGGCGAGGCCAACGACAACCCCGACGACCTCGTCCACGAGATGTTCGTCCGCTCGTTCTGGCGCACGCACCCTCTCGGCGCGCCGATCCTCGGCACCGCGGACACCGTCAAGAGCATCGGGTTGAACGACCTCTACCGTTACTACCGGTCGCACTACACGCCCGACAACATGATCATTTCGGTCGCGGGTCACGTCCGCGCCTCGGAGTGCCTCGACGCGATCGGCCGCCTCTTCCGGCGCCGGCCGACCCGGGCCTCCTCGCCGCGCCGCTCCCGGGTCGCCGGGCGTCCGCGGGGCCACCAGCATCTGGAGCTGAAGTCCCGCCGGGGGCTCGAACAGGCCCACGTGTGCCTCGGGGTCGAGGGACCGGGCCAGGCGTCCGACCGCCGCTTCGCCGCCAACCTCCTCGACATCGTGCTCGGGGGCGGGATGTCCTCGCGCCTCTTCCAGGAGGTGCGGGAGAAGCGCGGGCTCGCCTACTCCGTGGCGTCCTCGCTGAACTCCTATCGCCTCGGGGGTTACGAGACCATCTACTCGGCGTGCGCCCCCAAGAACCTGGCGCGCGTCCTCGAAGTGACCCTGAAGGAGCTCAAGAAGTTGAAGCGCGACGGGGTGCGGCCGCGGGAGCTCGCCTGGGCGAAGGAGAACCTCAAGGGAAACATGATCGTCGCCCTGGAGTCCACCGTGTCCCGCATGTCGACGCACGCCCGGGAGCAGTTCTACTTCGACCGGATCATGCCGACGGAGGAGTGGATTTCCCGGGTCGAGTGCGTCACCGCGGACGACGTCGGTGAAGAGGCGCAGCGCCTCTTCGACGGCCGGGTCCTCTCCCTCGCCGTCGTCGGCAACGTGGGCAAGCTGCCCGTCTCGGCGCTCGACCTGGCGGGAGCGCTGTAGGAAGCTGTCGCTGTCAGCTCACCGCTGTCAGGCGGGTCCCGGCTTCGGTTTCTCCGGTTTTCAATTCTCCTTGCCGGTTCCTGCATTACCCTCCTCTTCCTCATGACGCCCATTACGGTCCTGGTCGCGGTTCTGCCGCACGGCGAAGGCCTCGCGCTGCCGGCGTACGCCACGCCGGGCTCGGCTGGCTGCGACCTGCGGGCCGCGGTGACGGCCCCGCGGACCCTCGCTCCCGGCGAACGGTCCGCGGTCGAGACGGGGATCACGGTGGCGATCCCGGAAGGTTTCGAGGGGCAGGTCCGGGTCCGCAGCGGGCTGGCGTTGAACCGGGGACTCGCGGTGTTGAACGCACCCGGCACGATCGACAGCGACTACCGGGGAGAGATCAAGGTCATCGTCGCGAACCTGGGATCCGATCCCATCCGGATCGAGCGCGGAGACCGCATCGCCCAGCTCGTCTTTTCGCCCGTCGTCACGGCCCGCTTCGAGACGACCGCGGAGCTTCCCTCGAGCGTCCGGGGCGCCGGCGGATTCGGATCGACGGGCTCCTGACTTTCGCCCCGTTCGTGCGGGACTACGTCTCCGCGCTGGCGGACGGCGATCCGGGATTCGTTTCCGAGATCCATCCGGCGGACGAGATGTTCTCCTACGGTGAGCATTCGCTGCGCGGCAACCGGGACGCGGGAGCGGTCCTTTACTTCTCGACCGGGCGCCAGATCGCGGACACGATCCTCGCGGCCCGGCGCTGGAGGTTCGCCGAGCGGGACGCCGGCTCCCTGCTGGATTTCGCGAGCGGGTTCGGCCGCGCCACGCGGTTCCTGGCGCGCGCGCTCCCGGCCCTCTGGGTCTGCGAGATCGACCCGGCGGCGGTGGAGTTCCAGCAGTCCCGGTTCGGCGTCGAAGGGCTCGTCTCGAGCGGGGAGCCCCGCGAGTTCGAGCCGGGCCGGCGTTTCGACGCGATCTCCGCGTCCTCTTTCTTCAGCCACCTCCCCGCGGACGCTTTCGAGGCGTGGATGGCGCGGCTCTACTCGTTTTTGAGCCCCGGGGGGCTGCTCCTTCTCAGCACCCACGGCGCGTCCCTCATGAAGGAAAAGGCCGACTGGTCGCGCGGGCTGGTTTTTCGCCGCGAGAGCGAGACGGAGAGGCTCGATCCCGCCGAATACGGGACTTCCTGGGTCCGTCCGGACTTCGTCGAGGCCGCGGCCGGCCGGGTGACCGGCGGCGAGGCGTCTCTCCATGTCGTGCCGTTCGGCCTGTGCGGCCACCAGGACCTCTACCTGCTCTGCCGCCCGCCGCATCTTCCGGCGACGCCGCCGTCGATCCCCCGGGTCCCTCGGGGGGAGCTCTCGGCGCTCGATGTTCGAGAAGGGAAGCGGCTGCTGCTGGAAGGATGGGTGGAGGCGGACGGCGAACCGATCGTCCGGTTCTTTATCGAGAACCGGCCGCTCGCGATCTCGGCGCTGCGCTACGGCGAAGCCGGGCGCGTCTGGTCGTTCGACCTGCCCGTCGGCGAGATTGCCCCCGACGCCGTCGTGCGGATCGAGGCGGCGACCCCAGAGGGAGCCGTCCGCATTCTCGCGATGGGGACGCTGCGGCCGTATCTCTAGCAGCGGTCGTTTTCATTTCGGCGAGGCAGCGGTTCGGCGGTTCGGCGGGTCGGATTCGTGATCGCGTCTGCTACTCTGTTCGCAGATGCGCGTCAGCGTTCTCGCTTCGGGTTCCGGCGGCAATTCGTGCGTCGTCGAGAGCGGCGCGACGCGCGTTCTCGTCGACGCGGGGCTCTCGGGCCGGGAGATCGAGCGGCGGCTGCGCGCGCGATCCATCGATCCGGAGTCGATCGCCGGCATCTTCGTGACGCACGAGCACAACGACCACTCTTCGGGGGCGCTGGCGTTCTCGACGCGCTGGGGCTGTCCCGTCTTCACCAGCGCCGGGACGGCCGCCGCGCTCGGCCTCGAAGGAGACCTGTTCTCCCCGTTCGTCCGCGTCGATCCCGGCCGGGACGGGCGGATCGGCGCCCTCGGTTTCCGCGCCTTCGCGACACCCCACGATGCGAAAGACTCGGTCGTTTACGCCTTCGAGGCGGACGACGCCCGGCTGATCGTCGCCTCAGACCTCGGGCGCGCCGAGCCGGAGTTCGTGGATTTTCTGCGCGGCGCGACCACCCTTCTCCTGGAGTTCAACCACGACGAGGACATGCTGCGGGACGGCCCCTACACGTGGTTCCTGAAGAAGAGGATCTCGGGCGGCTGGGGACATCTCTCCAACCGCCAGTCTGCCGACGCGGTGCGTGCCGCCGCGGGCCCTCGGCTGAGGAGGGTGGTCGCCACCCATCTCTCCCGCACCAACAACGTTCCCGCTCTGGTCCTCGCGGTGCTCGCGCAGGCGCTCGATCGGGCGGAATGCCCCGCCGCGTTCGACGTGGCGGACCAGATCCGCGGATACGACCCGTTCGACGCGTGAAGGTCGAAGTCCGGGTCTATCCGCGCGAAGGGATCCTCGATCCGCAGGGCAAAGCGATCGCGGCCGCGCTCGTCCGGCTGGGACACGGGTCCGTCGAAGGCGTCCGAGCGGGCAAGGTGTTCTTCCTCGACGTGGCGGGCGATGACCGCGCGAAGGTGGAAGCGGAAGCCCGCGCCATGGCGGAGGAGCTGCTCGCCAACACGGTGATCGAGGGATATGACGTGCGGGTGATATGAACGGGGCCGCCTTGCGCCTTTCGCCCTTCGCCCTTCGCCTTCGGAACGCGAGATGAAATTCTCGATCGTCGTCTTCCCCGGCTCCAACTGCGATCAGGACTGCGAGCACGTCGTCCGCGAGCTCCTGGGCTGCGAGGCCGGGTACGTCTGGCACGCCGACACCGACCTGAAGGGCGCCGACGCGGTCATCATCCCGGGCGGGTTCGCCTACGGGGATTACCTGAGGGCGGGCGCCCTCGCGAGGTTCTCTCCCGTGATGGAGAGCGTGGGCCGTTTCGCCCGCGAGGGCGGCCCCGTCCTCGGGATCTGCAACGGGTTCCAGGTGCTGCTCGAGGCGGGCCTTCTGCCCGGGGCGATGCGCGTCAACCGGGGTCTGCGGTACGTCTGCCGGGACGTCCGGCTGCGCGTCGAGACCCCCGACACCCCGTTTACGCGCCTCTACGACTCCGGCTCGATCGTCCAGATGCCCATCGGCCACATGGAGGGCAACTACACCGCCTCCCCGAGAATCCTGGACGAGCTCGAGGCGGAGGGGCGCGTCGTCTTTCGTTACTGCGACGAGCGCGGGGAGGTCTCCGACGCCGCCAACCCGAATGGCGCCGACCGCGGGATCGCCGGGATCTGCAGCCCCGAGCACAACGTGGTCGGGCTCATGCCGCACCCGGACCGCTGTTCCGAGTCCCTCCTCGGCAACGACGCGGGCCTGAAGATGTTTCAATCGGCGGTCGAGGTGCTGGCTTCGCGGTAGCCGGATCCGCCCGTCCGGTTTCGCCACAGGGGGAGGGCGGCTGTCTCGATCTGCGATAGCATCCCCGTCCGTTCCTTGATGACCCCAGCTTTTTTCGCCCTTGCCCTCCTGGCGGCCGTGCCCCAACCGGGCGCCGGCGCCGCCGCGTCGACCTCCGTCTATTCGTCCCACCTCATGGTGGACCAGGAGGTCCTGGTCTCGTCCCGCATCACCGGCATCATCGAGGCGATTTCGGTCGATCGCGGGACTCCCGTCGTGAAGGGGCAGCCTCTGGCGACCCTGGATCAGCGCGAGGCCGAAAGCGAGGTCCGGCAGGCGAAGGAAGACATGGAGCTGCGCCGGGCGGAGTTCGAGCGCGCCCGCACGCTGTCCGGAATGAACCTGGCGTCCGCGGCCGACCTCGATACCGCGCGGGCGCGCTATGCGGTGGCCACCGCCGCGCTCGACAAGGCGAAAACGCTTCGCGATTACACCGTCATTCGCGCTCCCTTCACCGGGGTCGTGACCGACAAGCTCGCCCGCCTGGGACAGAAGGTCGTCGACGTCCAGAACCAGCCGCTCTTCAAGGTGACGGCGCTCGAGCCCCTGCTCGCACGGATCTACGTTCCCGACAAGGATCTCGGAGGGTTGAAGCGCGGGGATCCCGTCGAGGTCGCCCCCGAAAACGCGCCGAAGATCCGGGCCACCGGGCGCGTCGAATACATCAGCCCGACGGTTGACGCGGGCAGCGCCACCGTCGAGGTGATCGTGCGCGTCGGCCACAACCCCTCCCCGGGCACTCTGCGCCCGGGCGTGGCCGTCCAGGTCCATCTCCCCGGCTCCCGCCGGCCGTGACCACCGGGTCTCGCCGCTCGAGCAGGCCCCTCCGCTCGGCGCTCGACCGCGTCCTCATTCACGACATCCGCAACGTGGGGTTCCGGCTCCAGATGCTGAGGTCGAACCTCGACGACCACTACGGCGACCCGGATTTCCGGCGCTCGATCGAAGAGCTCCTGGAGTCCACCATCGGCCGCCTGGACGGCATCGTGCGGCGCTGGTCGGGGGAGGACACCGAGGTCCTGGTCAAGGTGGAGCTCGACTTGAACGGCTTCGTGCGGGAGATCGCCGGCGGCGCGACGCGGCGGGGCGGCCGCCTCTCTCCGGGCGAAGCGTCGCGGCTCCCGATGCTGTCGCTGGCGCTCGGTCCGATCCCCCCGGTCTGGGGAGATCCGTACTTCCTGCGCGACGCGCTGGCGAGCCTCATCGACAACGCGCTCGAGGCCGCGGAGCCCTCCGGCAAGGTGCTCATCCGCAGTTTTCCACACGGGTCGGGCGAGAGACGGCGCGCGATCGTCGAGATCATCGATAACGGCGAAGGGATGTCGCCGCAGTTCGTCACCGACCGGCTCTTTCGTCCCTTTCAGACGACGAAGCCCGACGGCGTCGGCCTCGGCGTCTTCACCGCCGCCGAGATCGTCCGACATCACGGCGGACGGATTCGCGTCCGGAGCGAGAGCGGGGAAGGTACCGTCGTGCGGCTCTCCTTTTCCGCCGCGCGCCCGACGCCGTGACTCTCGAAAACCGCCCGCTCGGGCGCGTGCTGGTGGTGGAGGACGACCCGATCCTGCTGGACCAGCTCACCTGGGCGCTCAAGGGCTCCTTCGAGGTGGCTTCCGCCGGCGACGCAGTCGCGGGGCGCGCGCTCCTGGACGCGGATCCCGACGTCTTCCTGTTCGATCTCCGGCTGCCGCCGAGCGGGAGGGTCGAGGAGGGATTCGGGCTGCTCGCGGAGGCGCGCCGCCGCAATCCCGAAGCCACCGTGATCATCATGTCCGGAGAAGCGGACCGGGGCGCCGCCCTGCACGCGATCGAGCTCGGCGCTTTCGATTTCTTCCGCAAGCCGCTCGATCCCGCGGAGGTCAAGAT
>JALYUA010000002.1 GCA_030854005.1 Acidobacteriota bacterium | reverse complement strand
TCCATCACGCAGATGTTGAAGTCTCCCTCATTGCGGCACGCGAACGCGATCTTGTCCCCCTTCGGGGACCAGGCGGCCTCGTCGTTCCAGTTTCCCGCAAACGTCATGCGCCGGGCTCCCGTCCCTTCCGCGTCCATTACAAAGATCTGCGGAGTCCCGGTCTGGTCGGACGTGAAGAGGATCTGGCGCCCCGTCGGCGACCAGTCGGGCGAGGCTTCGAGGGCGCGCGTACTGGTCAGACGGCGGAGGCCGCCGCCGGCGGCGTTCATGACGTAGATGTCGGGGTTTCCCTTCGAAGAGCCCGAGAACGCGATCAGCGAGCCGTCGGGCGAGAGAGCCGGAGAGGCATTCAACTCGAGCCCGGTGGAGAGCTCCCGCTGCCCGCTCCCGTCGGCGCTCATCGTCCAGATCTGAGGGAAGCGGTGGACGTAGCTCGTGAAGACGACCTTTCCCGCGTGCGCGTCCGGGTTCAGGACGAGCGAGTGGTGGTTGGTGAGCCGCCGCGGGTTGCGGCCGTCGAAGTCCATCGCGTAGATCTCCTTCGTCCGGTTCCCGTCGCGGTCCGTGACGAAGAGAATGGTCGAAAGGAAAGTCCCCGCCTGCCCCGTGAACTCCTTGATCAGGTCGTTGGCCAGCGTGTGCGCGATCCTCTCGACGTAGGTCGCGCCGCCGGAGTAGCGCCGGCCGAAGATGAGCTTTCGGGACTTCAGGTCCCAGACGCGCGCTTCGACGGAGACCCGATCCCCGGCGACGTCGCCCCGCGTATCGACCAGGACCTCCGCGCCCGTCGACAGCCACCGGCCTGCCGCATCGGCACCCGCGACGTCGCGGGAGCCGGATGGCTCCGTGCGCGCGTCCGTCACGACGAAGGCGTTCGAGTACTCGAGGTCCGAGCGCAGCGTGGCGGTGAAGGGCTCCGAGACGCGGGACTGGAGCGCCGCGACCCCGGGAGCCAGCAGGGGCGGAACGGCCATCGACATCTTCCGCCCGCTCGGGCCGGTGATGACGATGACGCCTCCCTCGGGCCGGGGCGCCGCGGGCGCCGGCGGGGGGGTCTGTGCCGCCGCCGCAGCCGCCAGGCCCGCCAGGAAAAGGACCGGCGCAAACCAGCGGGGAGCCAGGGGGCGCCTCACTCGAACAGCACCGAGAGCCCGACGTGGCTCGACTGGAATTCGGAGGGGAGGGGAGGAAGCGGCGAAGAAGCGAGGACCGCCCGCAGCGCCGCGCGATCCACGAAGGGAAGACCGCTCGTCGTGACGATCTCCGCGTCCGAGATGGTGCCGTCGCGCTGAATCGTGAAGTGAATCACCGGAGACGTGGGCATGCTCGTGGCCGGCTTGAACCAGTTCGTCTCGATCGCGACCTTCACCCTCTCGTAGTAGTACGGATAGTTGAAGCCGGGCTGGTCGAACGTGAGCCCGCCGACGCCGGCGCCCGGGCCCGTGCCGCTGCCCGAGCCGGTTCCGCCCTCCGAGGTGGACGGGGCCGAAGGCGCACCGGTCGCGGGACGTCCAGGCGACGCCACCTTCGGCTTGCCCTTCGGATCGCTGAACGCGGGAAGCGGCGGGTTCTTCTTCGGATCCTCCCGCGCCGGCAGCAGCTTGGCCT
This sequence comes from Acidobacteriota bacterium, assembly GCA_030854005.1. Lineage (GTDB taxonomy): Bacteria > Acidobacteriota > Thermoanaerobaculia > UBA5066 > Gp7-AA6 > JALYUA01. The sequence continues at coordinate 8,846 of JALYUA010000002.1, read as the reverse complement.
TTTCCGACGGCGGCGGAGGCACCTCGTCCGGAGGCTTCAGGATCTTCGGCTTCTCGGGCTCGGCGGCGGCGGGAGCGGGAGCCAGGTCGACCGCATGGCCGCGGAGCGATCCCGCCGACTGGAGACGGACCGCGAGGGTCCGTCCCGGCACGAATCGTTTCGGAGAGGAGAGGGAGGAGGCGAGGAGGATGATTCCGATTCCGGCATGGAGGAGGAGAGCGAGGGAGCCGCCGGTCGCCCAGGGAAAGCTTTCGTGCTCGCGCTCCGCGATGATCTGACCGACGGCGTCCATCCCTACTTGTACGTTTTCCGATTGACCGGCGTCTCGGTAATCATCCCGAGATTCTCGATTCCCATGCGATTCAAGACGTCCAGCGTCTCGACGACGGTGCCGTACGAGAGGGCGCGGTCCGCCTTCAGGAAGACCGTCCTGTCTTTTCGCGATTTCAAGAAAGCACCGAGACGATCTTTAAGCAAGCCACGCGCCACGGGCGTCTCGTTGATGTAGTAGAGACCGTCGCGGGTGATCGACAGGATGATCGGGTCCTGGATGCTCGAGGGCAGGTTGGTCGTGGCCGTCTTCGGAAGCGCCACCGCGACTCCCTGATGGAGCATGGGCGCGGTGACCATGAAGATGATCAGGAGCACGAGCATGACGTCGACCAGCGGCGTGACGTTGATGTCCGCGAGGTGGTCGTACGGGTCTTCGGTGGTTCGGTGGAAGGACATGAGGGGAAGTTGAAATTGAGAGTTATGAGTCGAGAGTCGGGGCGGAGAGGCCCGGCTTTCTCAAACTCTCAACTCTGAACTCTGGACTCTCAACTCCTACGTAAAATTTCTCTCCGCCAGGTTGATGAACTCGAGGGCGAAGTCCTCCATGCCGGCGCGTTGCCGCCGGACCTGGCCCATGAAGTAGTTGTAGAACACGAGCGCCGGAATCGCGGCCGCGAGCCCGGCGGCCGTGTTGACGAGCGCCTCGGAAATCCCGGGCGCGACGGCGGCGATGGACGTGGAGCCCGTCTGTCCGATCGCGCGGAACGACTGCATGATTCCCCAGACCGTCCCGAAGAGGCCGATGAAGGGGCACGCGGACGCGGTGGTCGCGAGAAACGTCATGTACTTCGTGAGGCGCGAGACCTCGACCCCGATGGCCCGCTCGAGAGCGCGCTCGACGCCGGCGATGTTCTTGATCAGGAGCTTCCCCGCCGGCACGCCGGACGCCGTGACCGACGGATCGTCGGGGCGGTTCGCCTTGACCTGCGCGTCGAGCTCCGCGTATCCCGCCTTGAAAAGGGTCGTCAGGGGGGAGTCCGTGAGCTCCGCGGCGATGGTGTTGACCTCCGAAAAGCGCTTCGATTTCCGGAAGAAAGCCACGAATTTGTCGGACTGGCCGCTCACCCGGCGCAGGCGAAGGAATTTGGCGAAGATGATTACCCACGAGATCAGCGAAAAAAGGAGCAGAATTCCAAGAACCACCTTCGCGGTGGGACCGGTTTCGCGGAAGAAGACCAGGAGTGAATCGCCGCCTGCCGGAAGATTCTCCGTGCGGACAGGCTGCGCAAGCTCCGCGATCATTGTTTCGGACCGTAACATACGCACTGGGAGTGGTCAAAGGGAATGCGCTATGGAACCGAGTCGGTTGTGACACTCGTGAGGAACCTCGCGCGACGCGCCGCCCGGATTCTGGTCGCCCCTTCCGCTCCTCTGATCCCGTTCGCGCTGGCGGTCTCCGTTTTCCTCCTCCTTCCCGCGCCCGCTCGCGCCGAAGGCGCTCAGGCGTCGTCCGCGATCACGGCTTCGATTCCGATTGCGCCGATCGAGACTCTCAGCGTCGACAAGGTCACACCGGGAATGAAAGGCTACGGGGTCTCCGACCTCGGCGACGGGAAGGGCATCCAGCGGTTCGAGGTGCAGATCCTCGGCGTGATGAAACGTTACGCGCCCCGCCAGGACCTGATCCTGGCGCGCGTCACCGGCGCGGGGCTCGAGAACTCCGGGATCATCGCGGGGATGAGCGGCAGCCCGATCTACGTCGAGGGACGGTTGATCGGAGCCCTCGCCTACGGGTGGCCCTTTTCCAAGGACGCCATCTGCGGGATCACGCCGATTCAGAGCATGCTCGACATTCGCCACGTCCCGGCCAGCCCGCCGGTTCCGATCGGCGGCTCCGCTCCGGCGGGCAAGGTTTCGGCCGGGATCGGACTCCCGACGGCGGTCGCCGGCGGACGCGGCGGGGGATCCGTCACGACGGCGGCGTTCATCGAAGCGTTTTCGTCCGGGCATTTCCGCGAGCGGATGGACGACCTCTTAAAGCCACTGCGGGCCGCGCCGGCGGACGGCATGGCCGCGCTTCCGATCCCTGTCTCGCTTTCGGGCGTCGCACCCGGCGGTTCGTTCTTCGCGCGCGTGGCAGACGCCGCGGGCTGGATGGCCGCCCCCTCGGGAGCGTCCGCCTCCGCGCCGGCCTCCGGGAAACCCGCGGCCGGACCGGACGCCGCCCGCCTGTTTCCGGGCTCCGCCGTCGCCGCGCAATTGCTCTCCGGCGACATGGACCTGGCGGCGACGGGCACCGTCACGTGGGTGGAAGGCAACTCCCTGCTTGCCTTCGGTCACCCGTTTCTCTCGATGGGCCCCGTCTCGATGCCGATGACTCAGGCGGAAGTGCTGACCGTCTTCCCCTCGCTCTACCGGTCCTTCAAGTTCGCGGCGACCGGACCCGTCATCGGGTCGATCACGCAGGACCGGTCGACGGGCATCCTGGGGACGTTCGGGACCCGGGCTCCGATGGTCCCGATCACGCTGCGAATCTCCTCGGACGCGGGGATCGCGCCGCAGACTTACCGCTTCGAGACGGTCCACAACGCGATGCTGACGCCGATCCTCTCGGCCCTCGCGGTCGACAACGTGGTGACGACCCTCGAGAAGCGCACCGGCGAGCGGACCCTGGTCTGGAAGTCCTCCATTCGGACGCCGGGAAGAACGATCCGCTGGGACTCCGTCTTCTCCGGGCTCTCGGCGAGGGAAGAAGCGGTGAGCTCGCTGGCGCTCCTCACGAATTACCTGATGGCCAACGAATTCCGGGACCTGACCATTCTCGGCATGGACGTCGAGATCTCTCACTCCGACCGCCTCCAGAGCGCGCGGGTCGTTCACGTCGAGGCGCAGAAGGAGCGCGTCCGTCCCGGGGAAGAGATCCCCGTGTGGGTGGACCTCGTCGATTTCCGCGGCAGCAACCGCCGCGTCGTGATGACGCTGAAGGTCCCCCCCGATACGCCTCCCGGAACCCTGAACGTCTTCGTGGGCGACGGGTCGTCCGCGACCGCCTACGACCTCGCGGCGGTGCCGCCGGATCCGCAGTCTCTCGACCAGGCGCTCGACTTCCTCGCGCGGATCCGGCCGCCGAACAGCCTGAACCTGCTCTCCTACCGGCGCGCTCCGGGCGCGATCGTGGGCGGAGAGCCGCTGCCGTCTCTGCCTCCGAGCGTATCGGCGATCCTGCGCGATCGCGGCCCTGGTGAGGCTTCCACGCCCGACCTCGGCTTCGTGAGGCTCCAGTCCGAGACGCTCGAGCAGCCGGTCCCCGTCACCGGGTCGGTCCGCCTGCACATCGACGTGGTTCCCGGAATCTGGTGAGTCCCGCATGAAGTCCGGCCTTCGATTCGGAACGATCCTGGTGTGCGCGCTCGCTTCCGGCGCCCCGGCCCTGTTCGGCGCCGCCACGCGGATCTGGCTCTCCGATTCGAGCGCCGACTTCTCCCTGGGAGAGGCCCGCGGCATCGCGGTGACGATCGACGGCTCCCTCGTGCTCTCCCGGGCGAGCCAGCGGGTCGAGGGGATCTCGGAGGCCTCCCTCTTCGCTCTCGCGTCCGGGAAGGACGGCACCTCGTACGTCGGCACCGGAGATTCGGGCCGCATCCTCCGCATCTCGCCCGCCGGCAAGGTCGACACCCTGGCGACGCTGAAGGAGAAGGAGGTGACGGCGCTCGCGATCGGGCCGGACGGCTCGGTCTATGCCGGCGGGTCCCCCGGCGGCAACGTGTACCGGGTCGAGGGAGGCGAGGCGAGCCTCTATTACGCGTCGAAGGCGCGGTACGTCTGGGCGCTGGCGTTCTCCGAAGGACAGCTCTACGTCGGCACCGGGCTGCCAGGCGAGATCCACCGCGTCTCCGCGGCGGGCAAGGGAGAGCGGATCCACGCGACCCCTGACGCGCACGTCCGGACCCTCTTCGCCGATGCGCGGCACCGGGTGTGGGCGGGGACGTCGGGCTCGGGCCTCGTCCTTCGTGTCGATCCTTCGGGAGCCGTGTCGACGATGTACGACTCCTCCAAGTCCGAGGTGACCGCGATCGCGGCGAGCGGCGACGGCCGCATCTGGGTCGCCGCCGGGTCCGCCGACGCGGGAGCATCCGGCGCGGAGCCGATCTCCGCTCCGTCCTCCACTCCGATCGCGCCCACCGGAAAGGCCGCCAGCGCTCGAGAGGACGACGGCAAGGACAAGGCGGAGGTGACGGTCTCCGTTTCGACGCCTCGCCTGGCGCCGCCGGCTTCGGGCTCGTCCCGGGCGGGTTACTCGTCCGAGGTCCTCCTGTTCGAGGAGGGTGAGCCCGCGCGCCCCGTCTGGACGAGCTCCTCCGAGCTCGTGTTCGGACTGTCTCCCGACGCCGATCCCGCGGCGGTGCTCGCGTCGACGGGGCCCAACGGGAAGCTCTACCGCGTCGCGATCGGTCGGTCGGCGCTGGAGAGGACCTTCGACGAAAAGCAGGTGACCGCGATCGGCGGCGACGCGATCGGAACGAACTCCGCGACGGGCGTCTACCGGATGGCCGCGGGCTCCCGGACGGGCGACTGGGTCTCCGCCGTGAAGGACACGGGGCGCACGAGCCGGTTCGGCGCGTTCCGCTGGGAGGGCGACGCCCCCTCCGGAACGCGCATCGAGTTTGCGTTCCGCTCGGGCGAGTCATCGGCCCCGGACAACACCTGGAGCGCGTGGACCGCATTCTCCGAGCGCCAGCACGCGGATCGCAATCCGGCTCCGTCCGGCCGCTACCTGCAGATCAAGGTGCGGATGGGATCCGACGGCGCCCGCGTGCCGATCCTGCGACGGATCGAGGCGTCGTACCGAAATCGCAACGCCGCGCCCGTCGTGGAGTCGCTGACGGCGCTGGCGCCGAACGAGGTCTATGCCCGGTCCGCTTCCGGCGGCGCGAACGTGTTCGAGACCACGTCCCCCGACGAGAAGGGCATTTTCACGAGCCTCGAGGAACCGCGCGCCGAGGGGGCGCCCCGCCGCCTCCTTCGCAAGGGCTACCGCACGCTGACGTGGCGGGCGACCGACGCCGATTCCGACACGCTGTCCTACGACATCGAGTTCCGGCCCCCGTCGGCCACCCGGTGGCTCCCACTTCGCCGGAATCTCAAGGAATCCTTCTACTCCTTCGACAGCACCTCGCTCCCCGACGGCGATTACGTCTTTCGCGTGACCGCGTCCGACGCGGAGGCGAATCCCGAAGAGAAGAAGACCGGCTTCCGGGATTCCTCGCCCGTCCGGGTCGACAACACGCCGCCCGTCATCCGCCGGCTGTCCTCGAGCGGTGCGACGTTCGAGTTCGAGGCGACGGACGCCGCATCCCCGATTCTCGAGGCCGAGTACAGCATCGACTCGAAGGAGTGGGTCCGCGTCGAGCCCAAAGACGGCCTGTCAGACTCGGCGCAGGAGTCTTACGCAATCCCGATCGATCCGAAGCTCAAGGGCGGCTTCCTGCTGATTCGCGTGACCGATACGTCCCGCAACGTGGCGGCTGCCAGCTTCCCGATTCCCTGAACCCGTTTTCAGTTTTCCCTTCTCCGTTCTCCGTTCAAAAAAATCTCCGCCTGACGAGAGATTTCCGCCGCGTTCCATAATGGACGCATCGTGAAGACACGCCGGCCGCCGTCCCGGGTCTGCCTGGCGGCGCTCTGCTTCGGGCTGGCCTGCCGGGCGCGGACCGGCGACGTCGCTCCGGCCGCCGGGAGGGCGTCCCGGCCGAAGACCGCCCTCCCCTCCGCGCGGGCCGCGCTTCCTTCGGCGGCGCCTCTCGGCTACCTCGATGAGTCGCGGGTGGGTCCTCCGCGGGAAGGGGGCACGCTGCGGCGGCGGCTCCTCGGCGAGCCGGCGACTCTGAATGCGGTCCTGCAATCCGGCGCTCCCGAGCAGGAAGTTCTCCAGTACCTCTCGCGCAATCTTCTCGATCTCGACTCGCGGATGCAGCTCGTTCCCGGCCTCGCGGAAAGTTACTCGGTCTCGGCGGACGGCCGCTCCTATGCGTTCGCGATCCGAAAAGAGGCCCGCTGGGAGGATGGGTCTCCCGTGACCGCGGCGGACGCGGTGTTCACGATCCGGCGCATCGTCGATCCCGCCGTTCCCTCTCCCGTCTTCAAGTCCGTCTTCGACGGGCTCGAATCCGTGGAGGCGACGGGGGAGCGGACGTTCACGGCCCGTTTCCGGGAGCCGTACGCGTACCGCGCCATGGCGTTCGTGCTGCCGGTCCTGCCGGAACGCCGCTTCTCCGGCCGGAACTTTCTGCACGCGCCCGACAATCGCGCGCCGCTCTCGAACGGCCCCTATCGGCTCGCGGCGTGGCGCGCCCAGAGCGAGATCGTGCTCGAGCGCAATCCCCGGGCGTGGGGCGATCGGGGCCACTTCGATCGGGTGGTCTTCAAAGTGTTGCCGGAGGACTCGGTCAGTTACCGGGCCCTGGTCGGGGATCAGGTGGACGAGACGCGGCTCGACACCGCGGGCCGGGAGCGCGCCGCCGGCGACGCTGGATTTCGCGCGTGCTGCCGCATGGTCGAGTACTACGACCTCGGTTGGAACTACATTGCCTTCAACAACCGCTCGCCGCTCTTTTCGAACCCCGTCGTTCGCCGCGCCTTGACGATGCTCCTCGACCGCGGCGGGATCGTCCGCGGCATCTTCCGCGGGTCGGCGCGCATCCTGTCGGGGCCCTGGGCGCCGGATTCTCCGGCGTACGATCCCGGCGTCCTGCCTCTTCCGTTCGATCCGGGAGGCGCCGCGGCCCTGCTCGATGCCGCCGGCTGGCGCGACACCAACGGAGACGGCACGCGCGACCGGGAAGGGCGGGAGTTTGTCTTCGATCTCCTCGTGTCTTCCGGTACGACGACGGGGCGGCAGATCGACGAGACGTTCGCCGCGGAGCTCGCGCGAGCGGGAATCCGGGCCAACATCCGGACTCTCGAGTGGGCGTCTTTCACGGAGCGCGTCGACGCGGGCAACTTCGAGGCCGCCTCGCTCGCGTGGTCGGCGTCCGATCCGAACCCGGACCCCTACCCGTTCTGGCACTCGTCTCAGTTCCCGCCGAAAGGGTTGAATAGCGGGTTCTACCGGAACCCCGACGCCGATCGCCTGATGGAGGCGGCGCGCCGCGAACCGGATGGCAGCCGCCGCCTCTCGATCTATCACCGCCTGCACCGCCTCCTGCGCGACGACGCCCCCGTGATCTTCGTCGCCACCTCGTCTCAGAAGTTCGGCTTTCGCCGCCGTGTGCGAGGGATCGTGAGCTCGCCGCTCGGGCTCTCCGGATTGTGGCCCGGGCCGATCGGATGGTGGGCCGCGGACGGAGACCCGCCCGCCGGAAGCGTCCGTTGACGCGCTACGTCGTGCGACGGCTGCTCCTCGCGTTGCCGACGCTGGCCGGCATCGTCGTCCTGGTTTTCTTTCTCCTGCATCTGGCTCCCGGCAGCCCGATGAGCGCCCTCGGCGGCGATTCCGGCCGGCGCGTCTCGCAGCGCGCGGCGGAGGAGATGCGCAAGGTGTACGGGCTCGACCGGCCTCTCCCGGAGCGCTTCGCCCGCTGGGTGGGCCGGGTGGCCCGGCTCGATTTCGGCGAGTCGTTCGTCGACAGGCGCCCGGTGCTCGAGAGAATCGAAGAGGCCCTCCCGTACACGCTCGTCTTGAACGGCCTCGCGCTCCTGCTGACGCTGGCGATTGCGGTTCCCCTGGGCGTCGTGGCGGGGGGCCGGCCCGAGGGTCCGCTCGACCGCGCCTCGGGGGCGCTCCTCTTCGCCCTGTACTCGATGCCGGCCTTCTGGGCCGCTCTTCTCCTGCAGGCCCTCTTCTCGGTGCGGCTCCAGTGGCTCCCCCTGTTCGGGGTCGTCTCGGACGGCCCGGAGGGCGGGGGATGGCTCGACCGCGCTTCCCATCTGGTTCTTCCGGTCGTCTGCCTGACGTACGGCTCGCTCGCGTTCTTTGCGCGGCTGATCCGGGCGAGCGTCGCTGAGACGCGCAACGCGGACTACGTCCTGGCGGCGCGGGCGCGAGGCCTCTCGCGGCGGGAGGCGCTCTGGAAACACGCCTTCCGAAATGCCCTCCTCCCTCTCGTCACGCTGCTCGGCCTCGTGCTGCCGGGCCTTCTCTCGGGAAGCGTCATCATCGAGCGCATTTTCGCGTGGCCGGGCCTCGGGCGGCTCTACTTCGACTCGATCCTCGCGCGCGACTACCCGGTCGTGCTCGCGCTCTCCCTGCTGGGCGCGGTCGCGACGCTCGTTTTGACGCTCGCCGCGGACATCGCCGGCGCGGCGGTTGACCCGCGCGTGCGCGACGGAACTCTCGGATGAGCGCCATCCCCGCTCCCGTCCTGACGCCGCGTCTGCGCCGCGCCGTTCCCGGGACAGCCCGCGTCGCGCTCGGGATCGTCGCGTTCCTCTGGATCGTGGCCGCTCTTTCGCCGCTCGCGTCGCGACGCGCGGCGGACATCCGTCTGGCCGAGAGGCTTCTTCCGCCGTCTCGAACGCATCTGTTCGGGACGGACGACCTGGGACGGGACCTCTTCGCGCGCGTCGTCGCCGCG
>JALYUA010000308.1 GCA_030854005.1 Acidobacteriota bacterium | reverse complement strand
GTGAAATCGGGAGACAAGACCGACACCGTGGACGATCACAAGCTCGACGACAACATCCGCCTCTCGACGCGGATGCGGACGGTCGACATCGCCGACTCGGCCGCACGCCCGCATTCGCGCCCGGTCGGGCCACGATGACGGATCGCGCCGCGATGACGGATCGCGCCGCGATGACGCTCCCGCCCCCCGCGGGGAACTGGAGGCGCTCGTGACGCGCCCCGGGCTCTTCGCCTATCGGGTCCGGCCGGCCGCCATGCTCGACGTCACCGGCGCCGATCGCGCGGCATTCCTCCAGGGCCAGATCACGCAGGATGTCCGCCGGGCGGAGGCGGGCGAAGTCGTGCCGGCCGCGGGACTGACGCCGAAGGGGAAGCTCCTCTTCGTGGCGCGGCTGATCGGTCTGCCGGACCGGCTGCGGCTCCTGCTGCCCGCGGCTTCCCGGGAAACGGTGGCGGCGCATCTGGCGAAATACGCCGTCTTTCAGAGGGTCGCGATCGAGGACCGGTCGTGGGACTTCGCGCGCATCGGAATCGTCGGCGGGCCGCCGGCCGCCCCGAACGCGCCCGACGGATGGCTCTCGCTCCCCGGAGAATACGAATTCTCGAGCGAGCTGCTCGTCCCCACGGCGGACCGGGACGAGGCCTGCCGGAGGCTCGAGGACGCGGGCGCATTTTCCTCGGACGAGGGGTCGGCGGAGGTCCTCCGGGTGGAGGCCGGACGGCCGAGGTTCGGGCAGGACGCCAATGAAACGAATCTCGTCGACGAGGTCGGCCTCGCCGACGCAATTTCGACCACGAAGGGCTGCTACGTCGGCCAGGAGATCGTGGCGCGGCTCCGCACCTATGGCCGCGTGAACCGGCGCCTGGTGGGATTCCGATTCCCCGAAGCGGCACTGGCTCCGGGCACGATCCTGAAACGGGCGGACGGCCCCGACTTCCCCGAGGGCGGGAAGATCGAGATGGGGCGCGTGACGAGCGCGGTCGTCTCGCCAACATTCGGCGCGATCGGGCTCGGCTTTGCGTTCCGCGACGTCGCCGCCGGCGACCGGCTGGTCTCCGCCGTATCGCCCGGCCTTTCCGCCATCCCGTCGTCTCTGCCGTTCGCGTGATCGAGGCCGCGCCCGACACCGCCCGCGGTGCACGGGCCGTTCCGAGGGCGCGCCCTCCCCGGATCTCCTCCTGACCGGCGGCGCGGGCGCCGACCGCCCGGGCGAATCCGTCCCGGCGCGCGCGGGCTGGGCCGTCCACGCGGCGCTGCTCGGGGCGCAGGCCGGGTTCGCCCTGTTTCCGATCTTCGGCAAGCTCGTGCTGCCGGTGATCCCGCCTCTCGTGCTGGCGGCGGTCCGCGTCTGCTCCGCTGCCGTGCTGCTCGAAGCCGTGCGGCTGATCTCCGGCGGCAGGGAGCTCGAGCGCAAGGACCGTCCCGCCGTCTTCCTCTACGCGCTGCTCGGCGTTTCCTTCAATCAGATGCTCTTCATCCTGGGCCTGTCGATGACGACGGCCATCCACACGACGATCCTGACGGCGACCATTCCCGTCTTCACGCTCGCGGTGGCGGTTCTCCTCGGACGGGAAAAGATGGCGGCGCGAGGCGTCGCCGCAGTCGGCCTCGCGACCGGGGGTGTTCTCGTGCTGTTGAACGTCCCGGGGCTGCCCCTCGCCGATGGATCCGTGCGGGGCGACCTGCTCATCCTCGCCAACTCGCTGTCGTACTCTTTCTACCTGGTGCTGTCGCGTCCCATCCTGGCCAGCTACTCCGCGGGAACGATCGTCTCCCGCATCTTCCTGTACGGCGCGGGACCGATCCTCCTGGCCGCGGCGCCGTTTCTTCCGCGCTTCTCCCCGCGGGAAGTGCCGGCCGTTTCCTGGGCGGCCGTCGCCGCGATCGTCGTCTTCTGCAGCGTGCTCCCCTACCTCTGGAACTCGTGGGCGCTCGCGCGCACCGAAGCGTCGAAAGTCGCGTTCTACGTGTTCCTTCAGCCGCTGATCGCCTCCGTGCTCGCGGTGATCGTCCTTCGCGAGCGCTTCGCGCCGCGGACCGCCGTGGCCGCCGCGCTCATCTTTGCCGGGCTCGCCGTTTCCGTCGCGGGCCGGCCGCGGCCCGGGGCGGTCCGATGAAGACGGCGGTCGTCATTCCGGTGTTCAACGAGCGCGAGTCGCTTCCGCTCGTCGTCGCCGACATCCCCCGGCCGCCCGTCGGCGAGATCGTCGTCGTCGACAACGGCTCGACGGACGGCACTTCGCTCGTGGCGCAGGGGCTCCCCGTCCGGCTCGTGCGGGAACCCCGGCGCGGCTACGGAAGCGCCTGCCTCGCCGGTGTCGCCGCCCTCGAGGCAGACCCGCCGGACGTCCTGGTGTTCTTGGACGGCGATTACTCGGACCATCCCGAGGAGCTGCCCCTCCTTCTCGCGGCGATCGACGCCGGGGCGGACCTCGTCATCGGATCGCGGGCGCTCGGCCGCCGCGAGCCCGGCGCGCTCCTGCCGCAGGCGCGATTCGGGAACCTCCTCGCGTGCTTCCTGATCCGGATCCTCTACGGCCACCGCTACACCGACCTCGGGCCGTTCCGCGCGATCCGGTGGGACGCCTACCGCCGGGTCGGGATGGCGGACACGAACTTCGGGTGGACGTGCGAGATGCAGGTCAAGGCCGTCCGCGAAGGGCTCACGATCGCCGAGGTCCCGGTCTCCTACCGGCGCCGCGTGGGTGTGTCGAAGATCACGGGGACCGTGGGCGGCACACTGCGAGCCGGGTACAAGATCCTGTGGACCATCGCGAGATACGGTTTCGGGAAACGGGAAACGGGAAACGGGAAACGAAAAGATCGGAGCTGAAGAGAGTCGCCTCGCGTCTCTTCGATTTGCGATTCCCGATTCCCCTTCGGTCAGATCTTGCAGCTCGCGAGGCCGCGCTTCTCCAGATACTGCTGGTGGTAATCCTCGGCGCGCCAGAAACGGGACGCGGGCGTGATCTCGGTCACGACGGGGCGGCGGTAGCGGCCGGATTTCCCGACGGTCTCCTTCGACGCCCGGGCGGCCTCTTCCTGCGCGGCGTCGTGAAAGAACACCGCGGACCGGTACTGTTCGCCGACGTCCGGACCCTGGCGGTTCAACGTCGTCGGGTCGTGGTTCTCCCAGAAGACGTTCAAGAGCTGGTCATAGGAGACTCGTTCCGGGTCGTACTCGACTTCGACGACCTCCGCGTGGCCGGTCCGCCCGCCGCACACGTCCCCGTAGGTCGGCTCGTCCGTCTGCCCGCCCGAATAGCCGACCGCGGTCGAGAGGACGCCGGGCACCTGGCGAAAGGCGGCCTCGACTCCCCAGAAGCACCCGGCGGCGAATGTTGCTTTGCTCATGTGTTTCTCCCTCTCGATATACGCCTGGATCGATCCCCGGGTTTCCTCCCGGTCGAGACGTGTTGAGCGCTCAGCGTTCAGCGTTGAGCGTTCAGCGTCCAGAAAGCCCTGCTGACGACTCTGAACTCTCACCTCTCCACCGCACTCTCAACTCACCGCTGTCCTGAAACGTTCCAGCGCCGCCACCATGTCTTCCGGCGCCCGGCGCGGCCGGCCGGCCGTGTCGGCGAAGACGTGACGGGTGGCGCCGTCGGCGAGCCGGGCTCCCCCGGGGCCGAGGACGTCGTACGAGAACGCGAGCCCGCGGCCTGAGAGCTCGGTCATTCGCGCCTGGATCCGGATCTCGTCGTCGTATCGCGCCGAACGGCGGTATGTGCACTGGACCCCTGTGACCAGGATGAGGAGGCCCGCCTCTTCCATTGCCCGGTACGGGAGCCCCGCGGCGCGGCAGAATTCCGTGCGCCCGATCTCGAACCACACGATGTAGTGCGCGTGGTAGACGATCCCCATGCGGTCCGTCTCGGCGTAGCGCACGCGGACCCCGGTCTCGACCGCCCGGAAGGAGGGTTCGCCGCTCAAAACTTCCCGACCAGGCGCCGCAGCACGGGATCGGGAACGAGTCCGTGCACGTCGGCTCCGAGACGCGCCACTTCCTTGACGAGCCGGCTCGAAACGTACGAGTACTCCTCTTTGGCCATCAGGAACACCGTCTCGACGCCGGGGGCCAGCCTCCGGTTCATCAGGGCCATCTGGAGCTCGTACTCGTAGTCGGAGACCGCCCGGAGGCCCCGGACGAGCAGCGTCGCCCCCTTCTCGCGCGCGAAATCGACCAGAAGTCCCTGGAACGAGAGCACGGGAGTCGCGGGGTCGTCTCCCAGGATTTCGCGGATCATCTCCAGCCGCTCGGCGATCGAGAAGAGCGGCGTTTTCACGTCGTTCTCGAGGATCGCCACGATCACCTTGTCGGCCAGCCGGCGGGCGCGCGACAGGATGTCCAGATGGCCGTTGGTCAGAGGATCGAACGATCCCGGGTAGAGGGCGACGCGCTCGGTCATCGGTTCACTTTCTCCGTTGTCGCTGCCCGCAGCCCTTCGGCCAGCAGATTATAGGCGGCGACCGTCAGGAAGAGGGCCAGGCCGGGGAAGAGCGCGATCCACCACGCCTCGTCGATGTACGCCGGCGCGACGGCCAGGATCCCTCCCCACGACGCCATCGGCGGAGGGAGGCCCACGCCGAGGAACGAGAGAGCGGCCTCGGCGAGGATCGCCCAGCCCACTCCGAACGCCGCCGAGACGAGGAGAGGGGGCGCGGCGACCGGAAGCAGGTGGCGCAGAAGGATCCGCGGCGTGCTCGCCCCCGCCGCCCGGGCCGCGCGCGTGTAATCGAGGTCGCGCGCCTTCATGATCTCGGCCCTCGCAAAACGCGCGTCGCCGGGCCACGTCGTCAGCCCGATGGCCAGGATGACGGTGGCCGCTGACGGCGGCAGAAACGCCGCCAGCGCCAGGAGGAGAAACAGAACCGGAAAGCAGAGCACGACCTCGATGGCCCTCGAGAGGACCAGGTCGGTCTTTCCGCCGAACCATCCCGCGGCCGCGCCGATCGCGAAACCGACGAACACCGAGACCGCCGCCGCCGTCGTGCCGATCGCAAGCGAGACGGGAGTCGCGGCGACGACGCGCGCGAAGAGGTCGCGCCCCAAGTCGTCCGTCCCGAACAGATGCGTTCGGGAC
>JALYUA010000294.1 GCA_030854005.1 Acidobacteriota bacterium | reverse complement strand
TCCAGATCTCGTCGACCTGGCCGGGCTGGATGTTGCCGCGCCCGCTGGAGTACGACTCGGACCGCCCTTCGAGGGCAAGGAGCATCCCCTCGAGGAGACAGCCTTGCACGATGTTCGGCGCGGGATGAGGGGCGAGAACCGCGATCAGGTCCGGAACGAGCTGCAGTCCCCCGAGCACCTGGCCCATTCCTCCGAAGAAAACGGCGGGGCCCGACGCTCCATCGGAGAGGACGTTCTTCGGATATCCCGCATCGCAGACGATGGCGTCCCTCCGAACGGAGCGCAGCGAAAAGCCCGGTGCTGTCAGGCTCGCCGCCGCGACGACGAAATCGGCCTCCGACAGAAACTCCTCCGGCTCGCTCGAAATCGCGACCCTGGTCGTGTCCGAAGCGAGCGAGCGCTGCAGCCTCCGGAGACGGTGAGGATTGCGGGCACAGAGGAGGAGACGGGCGGCGCGCCCGAGAAGATAGCGCGCGCAGCCGGAGCCCACGTCCCCCGTCGCGCCGAGGATGAGAACGGTCTGTGAGCTCAATGGCCGCCGCGCGATGGCCGACGCTCGCTCAACGGCCTTCACGATGTAAGCGACCGTCAGGGTATTCCCCGTCGTGAACGCCACCTCGTCGTGAGAGGGCAGGAGGTCGACCCTTCCTTCCAGCACGATCGAGCTGAAGCCGCCGAGCGCGGCGACCCGCGCTCCCTCGCGGTGGGCGCAGCTCGCCGCCTCTCCGATCCGCCGGATCTTCTCGCGCACGGACCCTTCGCAAAGCCGGTCCGGCGAGAGAAACGCGTCGACATAGACGCCGTGGGCGGACGATCCGTCCGTCGAGAACACCGTGACGCGGCACACGGTGCGCGGAGGAAGGAACGGGACGATCTCACGGACGTCCCGGACCGAGACGGGGCGCCCGAGCCCTCCTCTCAGGGAGTTGACCACGGCGGCCGTCTTCTCCCAGCTGTCGAGGTGTCCGATGAGCGCGAATCGCGCCGCCGCCGGGGAGCGTTCCACGGGAGCGGCCGGACAGCTCACATGGGCAGGCGCGCGATCCATTGGAGCGTCTCCTCTCCGGGCAGGCCGACGCGATCGAGGGACTTCAGGTACAGGTTGAGCGCCCCGCCGCGGAGCTGAACGATGTCGAGGCTCACCTCCGGAAGAGACGGCTTGATGCAGGTGTCCCCGCACAGGAGGCAATCCCCGCGGATGTCCTCCCGGGCCACCATCTCCGCGAGCACGGACATGACGTCTTCGTGGACGCCCGCCACCTTCTCCTGGAGCCCGGCCGGATCGCGCTGGAAAATCTCCTGGAGAAGCGCGATGGCGTGCTCGAGGTGATCGGTCTCCTCGGCTGCGATCGCCTTGTATGCCCTGCCGAGCCTGCCGGGCGCCACGCGCGCCACGGAGGAATACATGGAGACCGCGAACGACTCCAGCATCAACTCCTGGATGATCAGGCACGCCGTGAAATCCCCGCGCCCGGCGCTCTTGACGAAGGCGGCCCGGATTCTCTTCCAATAGGGCGCGTTCACGTTCATGGTGACATCGATGCCCATCTCCTTCCCGAGGCGCTGGAAGGACCGGGCATGCGCTTTCTCCCTCGCCGCGTGCTCGAGCGCTTCGATCTTGTCGTCCGCGTCGTCGTAGAGCTCGACCAGGCTCGCGAAGTTCATCATCCCGATCAGCTCGCCGGTGGCCGACTGCGACAGGATGCTGCCCCAGACCCGGTGAGCCTCTCCGCCCATTTCGATCACGTCGCTTCTGGTCGCTTCCACGTTTCCTCCTATCCATCGCGGGAATGAGACGACGGGGGCCGGCCCGAAGACGGCCCCGCCGGACTATTGTTTTGGGCGCGCCATCGACCCCGCCTCGCTGGTCGGCGGGACGATGTTCTTCATCCGCATGTACGTGACCAGGTTGCCGTAATGCTCCGTCGTGTGCGTCGTGTTGACCATCAGCACGCCGAGTCTCGGGGCGTCGGTTCCGAACATCTTGACGGTCTGAGCGCCGGACGCATCGGTCATGCCGCTGTACGCCTTGTCGCAGTAGGCGAAGGCGTCTTTGAGCGCGGCCGTGAGGTCCGCTTTAGACGTCTTGCTCTGCTCGATCTTCGGGGCGGGATTCTTCTCGCCCACGGCGATCGAGCAAAACCCGTACTGCGCGTCGGCGATGTGTCCGAGAATCTGGCCGTAACTGCGGACGGCCTCCGTCGGTTTGAAGCCGTAACTCTCCTCGGGCATTCTTTCGGCGGAGCGGAGCACGAAGCCCTGCAACTGCGTGTACATGTACCCGTGCCAGGCAGGAACCGCGTTCTCTTTGGGCAACGCGAAGGCCACGCGCGGCGGAGCGGGCGCGGACGCGGGCGGAGTCGCCTGCGCAAAGGCGGTCGCTGCGGGCGCGAGAAGGCCGATCAGAAGCGCCGGCAGAAGCCTTCGACTCGGTCTGGTGACATCGACTGGGACTTGCACTTTCTTCTCCTCTGACCGGAACCCGGTCTCTGTGATGCGTTGAGGGTGAAGTTGAAAAGGCCTGTGTTGATCCTTCGATCAGGCGCCGGCTTCGACGAGCGGCCGATCCCGGACGCCCCGGATCAGGAGCCACAGAATGATCACGGCTTCGCCAAAGAGAAGGGGAAACGTGACCTGCGAGACGACGCCGTGGTACCGCGGCAGAAAGAGGGCCGTGAAGCTCTGAATCGGATAGGCGAAGCCGTTGACGATCAGCAGGACGCCAAGGATGCGGGGAATGAAGCCCGATCTGTAGACGAGCATCCCGAAGGGGAAGAGCCAGAGACCCCAGAAGATCTGGGCAACGAGCACTCCGCTGCCATGCAGACGGAGAAAGACCATCGCGAGGGCATTTAGCTGGGGCTTCGTGAACACGGACAGGAAGTCGGCGCCGCGGACGAGGATCAGTGCGGCGATCTCGTTGAGCACGTTCAGACAGGAGATCGGGATGGAGATCGCAAACAGAGTCACCATGAGCGACGCGAGCGGCTTGTTCACTCCATGGAGCAAACGGTACAGGGCGAGAGTCGCAAAGAGAAAGGCGATCGGGTTGATCAGCTCGCCCGCAATCCCGGCGAGCAGCATCCACTGGGAAGCCAGGATCCTGCTGGCCGTCTCCGCCGCGTTCCCACGCACGATCAGCGCGTTCGGGACATAGAGGAGGCTGAAGGGCGCGGGTATGCACGTGACGAGATACAGGAAGCCGGCGATTCGTGCGGTCCTCTTGAGTGACACCATGTCCGCTCCCCCGTTCCTCATGACACGCGTTTCAAGGCTTCCGTCGCCTGTTTCAGGGAGGGGTTCAGCTTCAGCGCCGTCAGGTAGACCTGCTTCGCAGCCTCCTTTTTCCCCTGCTTCTCGTAAAGGGTGCCGAGGTAGTAGTGCGCGCTGGCAAGCGTCGGCTCGTTTGCTTTCGGCGTGCAGGCGACGTACTGCTTCAGCGCCTCCTCACCGCGATCCAGGTTCGTGCTCGCGAGCGAGGCGGTGCGCCCGAGGTCATAGAAGGCGGGCATGTAGCGAGGATCGAGCTTCAGGGCCGCTTCGAGCTCCGCGGACGCGGCGGTGTAGTTCTTCGCGGTGTTGGCGAGATACCGGCCGAAGTCACCGTGCGCCCTGGGTGAGGTGGGCTGCTCGCGAATGGCCTCGGCGTACTCCTTCTCCGCCAGGTCGGGCTTCTTCTGCAGGGAAAAGATGAACGCGTAGGCCCGGTGGCCCTCGATCGGATCGATCGCCTGGATCTCCTTCGCCTGCTCGAATGCCTTCTCGTACGAGCCCCCGAAGATGGGAGGCGCGCCCGCATAGACCTGGACGAGGCCGAACCGGGCCTCGACGTGTCTCGGGTCGAGAGCGACCGCTCTCGAGAACTCGTCCTTGATCTTCGACCCGTATTTCGCGGCGGCAATCAGGCCGCTCGCCTGGACCTTGTTGCCGTATGCGCAGCCCAGAGCGAAATGCGCCTCGGCGCTCTGCGGGGACTGCGCGACGGCCCTCTCCAGAACCTCGATCGCGGCGTCGGTCTCCCCGCGGCCCATCGCCGCATGCCCCTGCTCGATGAGCGTCGTCTGCGCGTAGAGAAAGACGGCGGCGAGCGCCGCGAAAACGGTGAGCGGAATTCGCATCTGCCTGCCGCCAGTCGCCTGCATCGTCTTCACCTTTCCTCCGGTCTTCTTCCGATCACATCGGTTCCCGATATCGCCGCAGGCGCACCGCCACGGCGAAAAAGACCGCCGCCAGGAGCAGCCCGGTCCACAGGCCGGGCGTGCTCAGGAACCTGCCCGGATCGAGCTGCGCGAAGCGGTCGATGATCCCGATGTGGCCGCGCTTCGCCGGCACGACGTGGAACGCTGCGGGCAAAGCGCCCGCGAATCGGTACGTCATCCACGAGGCGAAATGCGACGTGTTGAAGGCGATCCTCTCGGCGACGGAGATCGCGAAGAACGGAAGCGCGGCCCAGAGCACCGGCGTGCGCCGCGCCCAGCCCGAAACCAGGAGAAGCCATCCGTAAATGGGCGCATGCCAGAGGGTGAAGACGCCGACGCCGTAGAGGAGCACCAGCGGCATTTCGAGCAGCGGCAATTCGGACCACAGCGTGGCGGGGCTCATGCCTTTCGCCACCAGGATTCCCGTCGTCCACATCAGGATGATGAGTTGCGTGGCCAGACTCACGACCACGCCGATCAGCGGCAATACGACGAGAGGGATGGCCGCCTTCGAAAGCACGGTCGTCCGATCCGAAACCGGCAGCGACTTCCAGAACAGGATGCTGCGATCTCGCCTTTCGCCGTATAGCGCGTCGAGCGAGTAGAAGATGCCCACGAGGATCGTGGTGATCGTGATCGCGCTTGCCGCCATGCTGAAGGGTCCCGCCGCCAGAGCGTGCTGTTTCGCGGGGTCGAGCGGCGGGAACGCCCGCATCTTCCGTGGCAGGCCGAACGCGGTGACCAGCATGACGAGCAGGACGAACGCCGCAACGGCCAGCGGGGCGATGGTGACCGAACGGTTCTCCCACAGCTCGCGTCGAATCGACCACCAGAGGGGGCTGGTCGATGCCATTCTTGCCGGCGGCTCGGAGCGGGAGTCGAGAAGGAGGTCGGCCGGAACGTTCGATTTCGTGTTCATGCTGCTCCCCTCGCATCCCCCGCCCCGTCGCCCATGACGGCGACGAACAGGTCGGCGATCCCCGGCGTGCGCACGTCGCCCAGTGCGGCGAGCTGCTGGCGGTCGGCCTGGTCGAACAGCAGGATGCTGCGGCCGAAGACCTGGCGTTCGTGAATCGGCCGGAGCGCTCGCGCGGCAGCGACATGGTCGGGGGTCACCATGACTTCCAGATATCGCGACTCGAAAGTCTCCATGCTGCACTCGAGGACGATCCTGCCGCGGTCGACGAATACGAAATCGGTCAGGACATCCTGGATCTCGTCGATCTGATGGGTGGTCACGACGATCGTGCGGCTGCGATCGAAGTAGTCGTTCAGGAGCGAGTCGTAGAACCTCTTGCGGAACAGGATGTCGAGGCCGAGCGTGGGCTCGTCCAGGACCAGCAGCCTCGCGTCGACGGACATCACGAGAGCGAGGTGCAGCGACGTCACCATCCCCTTGGACAGCTCCCTGACCCGGCTGGTGCGCCGGATGTCGGTCTTTGCGAGGAAACTTTCCGCCCTCCCGCGGTCGAATCGGGGATGCACTCCCGCGAGGTAGTCGAGCGCCTGCGAAACCCGCATCCACCGGGGCAGCACGGCGACGTCGGCGATGAAGGCGACCTCGCGCATCAGCTTGTCGCGCTGGGTCCACGGGTCGCGCCCGAGCACCTTCAGGTCTCCCTGATAGGGGACGAGGCCGAGAATCGCGTGGAGCGCGGTGCTCTTGCCCGCGCCGTTGGGACCGACGATCCCGAGGATGCGTCCCTCGTCGACGCGCAGATTGACGTTGTTGAGCGCGACGGTCGAGCCGAAGGTCTTGCGAAGGCCGCGGGCTTCAATGACGGACATGGTTACGGCGCCTCCTCTTCCGCAATCGACGGCCGGCGGGTAGCGGCCAGCAGTTCTTCCGGCGTCAGGCCGAGCCGCTGAATGGTTGCGAAGACCCTCGGCCATTGCTCCGCGATGAATTTCCGGCGTTCAGCCTGGAGCAGCAGATCCCGGGCACCGGCGTTGATGAACATGCCCCGGCCACGCCTGCTCTCGACGAGCTGCTCGTCGACCAGTTCCTGGTAGCCCTTGAGAACCGTCAACGGGTTCACCCGGTACTCGGCCGCGACGGTCCGCACGGACGGCAACGGGTCGCCCTCTTTGAGCACTCCGTCCAGGATCATCGCGACGACACGGTCGCGAACCTGGCGGTAGATCGGACCGCCGTCATTCCACTCGCCCTCCATCGCGTCGTCCCGTCAGCCCTTCCGGGAGCGACGAGACGCGTCTTGATGGACCACGGCATCGCCTTCCGGGCAGTCTCGATACCTCATAGGTGATGTAGTTAACTACAACACTAGATAACAGCGCAAGGGTTTTTTTCAGGGAACAGCAGGGAGATCGGCCGTCGAGATCCCGTCCTTAGCAAACGACTGAAAATAAAGGACAAACATTCGTCGGAGACCCGTCCCGCCTGTCCCGCGCCAGGAAACGGGGTCGATCTGCCGAGCCGCTGGACGACACCCGTGTGGCGGGAAGAGGGATTCGCCGCCGTTACGCCGCGTTGATGTCGCTCGTCTCGAGGATCCGCTTCGGCCTTCCGTGTCTCGCCACCGCGATCATGGCGCGGCCCACCTGTCCGGTCGTCGTGACGGAGCCCGGAAGCATCCGCCGCAGCAGCGGCAGCACCGGCGCGAGAAGCGTGTACAGGATCCGGTAGAGCCTCGTTTTCGAACGGATCCCGTGGAGCGGCTGGATCAAGCCCGGACGAAACATGTAGGCGGCGGCAAACGGCAGGCGAAGGAGAGCGTTTTCCGTCTCTCCCTTGACGCGCGCCCACATGGTCCGGCCTTTCTCCGAGGCGTCGGTGCCGGCCCCGGAGACGTAGACGAAGGTCATGTTCGGGTTGAGTCGCGCGAGCGTCCCGGCCGCGGCGAGCGTCTGGTCGCGCGTGACGAGCCGGTAGTCCCGTTCCGACATTCCCGAGGAAGAGACTCCCGAACAGAAGAAACAGGCGTCGAGGCCGGACAAATCGGATTCGATCGGCGAAAAATCCAGAAAGTCGGGGTGGACGATCTCGCGCAGCTTGGGAGCGCGGACGCCGGTGGGGCGCCGGACGATCGAGAGCACCGATGTCACGTCCGGATCGAGGAGGCACTCGCGAAGAACGCCCTGGCCCACCATACCGCTCGCGCCGAAGAGGAGCACCTTCATCGCAGAGAACGATACCGCCCGAAGACCGCCGGCCTCGCAGAGTCCTGTATCTTTTCCGACGAATCGAAGGCTCACCCGCGGCCGCCCGCCGGCCGCCCTGCGCGGGAGGATTCTCTGGACCCCGAAAAGAACAGAAAGGCCGCCCTCGAATTCTACGATCTCATGTTCAACCAGTGCCGGCCGCGGGAGGCGGTCGAGAAGTACGTCGGCGTCACCTATACCCAGCACAACCCGGCCGTCGCGGACGGCAAGGAGGCCTTCATCGACTATTTCACGCGCATGGCCGCCGAGTACCCGGGGAAGCGAGTCCAATTCAAGCGTTCGATCGCCGAGGGCGCCCACGTCGTCCTGCATTGCTTCCAGGAGTGGCCCGACTCCGGCGACTGGGCAGGAATCGACATCTTCCGATTCGACGCGAACGGGAAGATCGTCGAGCACTGGGACGTGCTCCAGACGATCCCCGCGACCTCCGCCAACGCGAACACGATGTTCTGACGACGGCGGTCTGCGGTCGCTTCTTCCCATCCGCTCTGCCGGGTGCGTTGTAGTCTCCTCCGGTGACCGAAGCGATGGAGCCTCCTCCCGCCGGATTCGCGTCGCTCGGTCTGTCCGACGCGCTCGTCGCCGCCGTGACGGCTCTCGGGTACGAAGAGCCCACGCCGATCCAGCGCGAGGCCATCCCCGTCCTGCTCTCGGGACGAGACGTGCTGGGGCAGGCGGAGACCGGCACCGGCAAGACCGCCGCTTTCGCCCTCCCGATGCTGCAGCGCGTCTCCGAGGAGCCGGCCGCGCGAGGCCGGACTCTCGGGCTCGTTCTGGTGCCGACGCGCGAGCTGGCGATGCAGGTCGCCGAGGCCGTCCACAAGTACGCCAAGAAGCTCGGCAGCCGGGTCGTCCCCGTCTATGGCGGCGCCTCGATGGACCAGCAGATTCGCGCGCTGCGGCACGGCGCCGAAGTGGTGGTCGCGACCCCGGGCCGCGCTCTCGACCACATCCGGCGGAAGACTCTCGCGCTCGAGGGCCTGCGTTTCCTGGTGCTCGACGAGGCGGACGAAATGCTGGACATGGGTTTCGCCGAGGAGCTCGAGGCCATCCTCGAGGCGACCCCGACCGAGCGTCAGACCGCGCTCTTCTCGGCGACCCTCCCCTCCCGCATCGTCGCGATCGCCGAGAAACACCTGCGCAACCCCGTCCGCGTCACGCTCGGCCGCGCAAAGACGTCTCCCGGCAAGCTTCCCCGGGTGCGACAGGTCGCGTACGTGGTCTCGCGGGCGCACAAGGCGGCGGCGCTCGCGCGCGTTCTCGACATGGAGAGCCCGGCCTCCGCGATCGTGTTCTGCCGCACCCGTCTGGAGGTCGAGACCCTGGTCGAGTCTTTGAACGCGCACGGCTACCGGGCCGAGGCGCTGCACGGCGGCCTCGTGCAGAGGCAGAGGGATCGGGTGATGACCGCGTTCCGGGCGACGAAGGTGGATCTCCTCGTCGCGACGGACGTCGCGGCTCGCGGACTCGACATCGAGCACCTCTCCCACGTCTTCAACTACGACGTGCCCTCGACACCGGAGGCGTACGTCCACCGGATCGGGCGGACCGGCCGCGTCGGCCGCGCCGGCGTCGCCATCACTCTGGCGGAGCCGCGCGAGCACCGATTGCTTCGCTTCATCGAAGGCTTCACCAAACAGAAGATCGAAGTCGCGACCGTCCCGACCGTCGCCGAGCTTCGCGCGCGCCGTCTCGACCTGACGAAGGCTTCGCTGCGCGAGCAACTGCTCGGGGGCGGCCTCGACGAGGTCCGGGTGGTGGTCGAATCGCTCGCCGAGGAGTTCGACGTCCTCGACATCGCGGCCGCCGGGGTGAAGCTGGCGCACGCGGCCACCGTGGACGGCGGAGGCGACGAGAGCTCCGAGCGAGAGATCCCCTCCGCGATGCCATTCGAGAGGCCCCGGCCCGCCGGCAACCGGGACCGGTTCCCTCCGAAGGACGGCCGCGGCGGAGGTCCGCCGTTTCGCCCGTCGCGGCGTCCGGCCGGAGAGCCGGTCACCCGGATCCACGTCGCCGCGGGACGCCAGGCCGGCGTGAGGCCGGGAGATCTCGTCGGAGCGATCACGGGAGAGGCGGGGATCGGATCCCGCGAGATCGGAGCGATCGAGATCGCGGATCGCTTCTCTCTCGTCGAGGTGCCCGAACGGCTGGCGAACGCGATCGTCTCGGCGCTGCGCGCGAGCACGATCAAGGGAAAAAAGGTGGCGGTCCGCCGGGAAAAAGAGGCC
Source organism: Acidobacteriota bacterium (assembly GCA_030854005.1). Lineage (GTDB taxonomy): Bacteria > Acidobacteriota > Thermoanaerobaculia > UBA5066 > Gp7-AA6 > JALYUA01. The sequence continues at coordinate 4,054 of JALYUA010000294.1, read as the reverse complement.
CCGGGAAAAACGCCTTAGACGGCATGCTTCCGCGCTCCCGCCTGCCGCCTCCCGTCCTACAGGGAGGTCACGCCCTCGGCGGCGTTGCCCCGCAGCAGCACGCCCGCTCCGAGCGCGAACAGAACGACGCCGTTCGCCACGACGATCATCGGCACGGACAGAAACGACGCCAGGAAGACACCCAGGAGATTGGAGAGCGGCATCGCCCCCCGGAACGCGAGCGAGTAAATACTGACGACCCGGCCGCGCAGGTGGTCTTCCACGTGCGTCTGTACGAGCGTCATGAACATCGCGAAAATGATCATGAGCGCCGCCCCCGCGACGAAGAGGATCACGTACGAGAAAAGAACGTTGCGCGAGAGAGCGAATCCGACCATCAGTCCTCCGAAGAGCATCTGGGTGACGACGGCCACGAATCCCTTCCGGCGGACGTTTCCGAAGGCCGCGACGCCGATCGCCCCGACGACCGCCCCGATCCCGAACGCGGCCAGGAGTCCGCTGAAGCCCTTCGCGTCACGGTGAAAAATATCCTTGGCGAAGACCGGCAGATACGTGATCAGCGCAACGGAACAGAAGCTTCCGGCAAAAGCCATCGCGACGAGCCCGAGCAGCGGGCCGCCATCCCGCACCGCTTTTACTCCCGTCTTCAGGCTCCGCCAGACCGGTTCCGCCGCAGGAGCGATCGGGGCGCCGCGCTTCAGGAGCAGGATCGCGGCGATCACCGCGATGAAGGAGACGCCGTTCAAGCCGAAGCAGGCCGCCGCGCCGAACTTGTAGAACGCGATGCCGGCGAGCACGGGGCCGATCACCCGCGCGAGGTTGAACTGAATCGAGTTGAGCGCCACCGCGTTCGAGAGGTCCTCGCGATCGACGAGCGTCGGTACGAGGGCCTGGTACGCGGGGCCGCCGAACGACTGCGCGAACCCGACGACGAAGGAGAGCGTCAAGATCATCCAGACCGCGACATGGTTCGTGGCGATGAGGCCGGCGAGAAGAAACGCCGACGTGAGCTGGACGATCTGCGAGGACAGGAGGATCTTTCGGCGGTCGAACCGATCCGCGAAGACGCCGCCGAACAGGGAGAACGCGAGGAACGGCGCCGCGCCGAGAAAGGCGTCGAGGGCGAGAAGCGAGGCGGAACCCGTCATCGTGAAAATCAACCACGCCTGCGCCACCTGCTGCATCCAGGTCCCGATGCTCGATGTGAACGCGCCCGCCCAGAGAAGCCGATAGTCCCGGTAGGTGAACGCCTTGAAGGTCCGGTTCAGCGCCATGAAGGGGGCCGCCGCCACCGGAAGCGGCGCGTCGTTGGTCTTGCTCAATTCTGCGGCGGGACGGGAGGAGTCTTCTCGATCTCCCCGGTCATGGGGACGAAGCGCACCGGGATGATGTCCTTCTCGGTCACCTTCCCGTTCGCGTCCTTCTTGAAGACCTTCAGCTCCTGGAAGAACCCGCCGACGGGAATGACCATCCGGCCGTTGGGCCCGAGCTGATCCAGGAGCGGCTGGGGAATCCTCTCGGGCGCGGCCGTCACGATGATGCCGTCGAACGGCGCGTGCTCGGGCCAGCCGCGATAGCCGTCGCCCTCGCGGACCGTGACGTTGGTGAACCCGAGGCGCCGGAGGCGTTCTTCGGATGCGCGCGCGAGCTCCGGAATGATCTCGATCGAGTAGACGTGGCCGGCCACCCTTCCGAGCACGGCGCTCTGGTAGCCGGACCCCGTTCCGATCTCCAGGACCTTCTCGTTCGGTCCGAGCTCGAGAAGCTCCGTCATCAGCGCAACGATGTAGGGCTGCGAGACCGTCTGGCGGCTCCCCCCGATGGGCACCGGCCCGTCGTCGTGTGCGTGCTCTTTCTGCGAGGCATCGACGAATTCGTGTCGGGGGACGTCCCGCATGGCCGCCAGGACGCGGGGGTCGCGGACGCCGCGGGCGACGATCTGCGTCTCCACCATCTGCGCCCGTCTGCGGGCGGTGTCGTCCTGCGCCGCCGGAGTCACGCCGGCCCTCGCGTCCCGGGACGGCCCGCAGGACGGCGCCACGAGGAGAACGGCGCAGGCGAAAAGAACCCAGGGTCTCGCCGCACGGCGCCGCCTCAACGCCCCGCTCCGGCGGGAACGGCGCCTCCGGCGGGAACGGCGCCTTCGGCGGGGAGGGCGCGGGTCTCGGGCCCCGACGCCGCGGACCTCACCGAATCGGGGCCGTGCACGATGCGTCCGCCGACCACCGTCAGAAGGGCGCGCATGGACGGGATCTCCCCCGCGGGAGCGCGCACCGGGTCGGAGGCGAAGACCGTCAGATCGGCCTCGAAGCCGGGCGCGATCTTTCCGCGCCGGTCCTCTTCGAACGCGGCAAAGGCGGCGTCAGAGGTGAACAGCGCGAGCGCCTCGGCCCTCGAGAGACGCTCCTCGGGGCGCCATCCGCCCGGAGGCTTTCCGGAGACATCCTGCCGCGTGATCGCCGCGTAGAAACCGAGCAGCGGGTTTTCGGATTCGACCGGGAAATCGCTTCCGCCCGCCAGACGCGCTCCCGCCTTCAGGAGCCGCCGCCATGCGTACGCTCCGCGGATCCGGTCGGGACCGACGCGCTTCTCCGCCCACTCCATGTCGGACGTCGCGTGGGTGGGCTGGATGGAGGCGATGACTCCGTCGCGCGCGAACCGCGGGATGTCGTCCAGCGCGATCACCTGGGCGTGCTCGATCCTCGGCCGATCGCCGCCGGCGGGCGGTCGCGGCTCCGCGTGCTTCGCGGCCGAGAACGCGTCGAGGGCCACGCGATTGCCGCGGTCGCCGATCGCATGGATCCAGAGCTGCCACCCGGCGTGGCGGGCCTGGACGGCGATCTCAGCCAGACGCTCCGGCGGCGTCACGAGCAGGCCGCGGTTGCCGGGCTCATCCGAGTAATCCGCGAGCAGGGCGGCGCCGCGGCTGCCGAGGGCGCCGTCCGCGTACGCTTTGATCGCCCGGATCGTCAGGAAATCGCTTCCTCTTCCGATACGCGCTCCACGCGCGAGCGCCGCCGGCAGGCTCGCCGCCTCGGGCGAGACCGTGGCGTAAATCCGAAGAGGCAGCTCGCTGCGGTCCGCGAGCCGGCGCAGCAAGTCGACCTCCGCCGGGCCGTATCCGGACGCGTCCTGCACGGATGTCAGGCCGAGTCGCGCGCACGTGCGAGCCGCCGAGACGATCTGGCGTTCGAAGTCGGCCGCCGAGGACCCCGGCATCGCCCGCGTGACCAGCTCCATGGCGTTGTCGACGAACACGCCCGTGGGCGAACCGTCCGCTCTCCGCAGAATGCGGCCGCCGGCCGGATCCGGAGTGGAGGCGCCGACGCCCGCCTTTCGAAGCGCGGCGCCGTTGACCCAGATCGCGTGGCCGTCGACGCGGTGGGCCACCGCGGGCCGATCGGAAATTACGTCGAGATCGCGCGCGTCCGGGTAGCTCCCGCCGGGCCAGCGATTCTGGTCCCACCCGCGCCCTTCGGCCCACGCTTCCGGCGGAAGCTTCGAGGCGATCGCGGCGATCCGCCCCGCGGCCTCGGACGCGTTCGCGGCGCCCTTCAGATCCGCGGTCTCCAGAGACTTTCCGAGCCCCAAGAGATGCCCGTGCGCATCCGCCCAGCCCGGAAAAACGGCGCCGCCCGCCACCGACACGACCGCCGCGGAGGGAGCCAGCTCCCGGGCGCGCGCGGGCTCCCCGACGAAGAGGATGCGGCCCGCCCGGATCAGGACGGAGGCGGGGCGCCCGGGCGATTGCGCGGACTCGTAGACCGTTCCGCCCTGAAGGAGCAGATCCGACGGGCCCGGGCCCGGTAACGCCGCCGCCATCACGAGAGCCAGAACTTCCGACAGCAGCGGCATCCGCGGGATCTTAGCCCGGAAGCCATCGCGAGGCGCCTCGGCGGCGGCGGAAGTCCGGAGTCACGTCCGGCGGACGAGCAGGACCGTCTGGTCATCGTATTGCGGCATTCCCTGCGCGAAATCCGCGACCTTCCCGAGGACCTCGTCACAGACCTGGCGAAGCGGAAGCGCGCGGCGGTCGGCCAGATCGGAGCTGAGC
>JALYUA010000274.1 GCA_030854005.1 Acidobacteriota bacterium | reverse complement strand
GTCCGGGCTCGTCGAGCGTCACCCCGTCCCGGTCCACGCGGCCGGCGCGCACCGCGTCCCGCGCCGCGCGGCGGGAAAGGTGGAACGCGCGGGCGACGGCGAGGTCGAGCCTCATCCGGTCGATCTCACGGGTCCACTTCCACGTCGGCGATCGGCGCCGGTCGCCGGACTCGAATCTCGACGAAGAAATCGGGCTCTCCGATCCGCGCGCCGTCTCTCGCGTTCGGCCCGTAAATCGCGACCGGGGCGAATTCGGAGTCGATGAACGCGGCCAGCCGCGGCGAGTAGTCCTTGCCGAACGCGCGCAGTCCTTCTCCCACAGCGAGCGCGTTGATCATCACGATCGCGTCCGGAGGGCGCGTCTTGAGCAGTCCGATGACCCGCTCCTCTCCGGCGGCGTCGAGATGGCCGGGCCAGAACTGCTCCAGCGGGAGCGGATTGGAGCGGCCGAGCGCGTACTCGAAGAAGCCGGCTTCGGGGAAACCGGTGAGGGTCCCGCGCGGCGGCAATCGCTCCTCGAGGTCGGCGAGAGCGAGACGCGAAGTCTTCGCCTCGTGCACGGGGAGGACGATACTGCCGGCGCGGGTCTCGATCTCCTCCCAGCCGGGCCCCCGATACGAGGACCACACCGCGGGCACGCGGACCGCGAGGAAGACGGCGAGCGCTGCCCGGACGAGCCCCGGCAGGGAGGGCCCGATCGCCGGTGCAAAACGCTCGCTCGCGCGAAGCAGGGCGGCGACCGAGAGGACGATCGGAAGCGGAAGAAAGAAAGCGTTGTACGGACCCGAGTACCCCGCCGCGAGGAAGAGGCGCGCGGCGAAGAGCGCGCCGAGAAAGAGAGCGCCGTCCGAGACCCCCGGGACGGGATCGGCCGGCTCCCTCCGGCGCAGGACCGTCCAGAGCCGCGCCGCGAGGAGCGCCGCGCAGACCGGCGGCACCACCCGAACCAGGGGAGGAAACAGCGAGAGGGCGGGCGCGAAGGCATCCGGCGGGAATTGAAAGAGCGCCGCGCACCCGGCCAGGACGAGCACGGCCGCTCCTTCCGCGATCTTTTCCGCCGCGTCCGAAGACCGCCTCGCGATCCGGGCGGCGGCCGCCCCGAGAACCACGACGCAGCCCGCCAGGGCGAGAACGATGACCGCGAGAGCCATCTGCGTTACGCGGAGGCCGGGCGCGTCCAGTCCCGCGAAGGACCGGTAGACGTTCTGAAACGCCCGGGGGGGATGGAGAAGCGCGAGCCACCCGTCGGCGACCAGGCGCTCGTTCGGGATACCCGCGGAGATCGCGGCGTAAACGCCCGCCGCCGCGGCGAGAGGGAGAGCGGCTGAGAGAACGAGACTCCGCGGCCGCCGCCGCGCGTCGGTCACCACGCCGGCGAGCCCGGCCAGGCCGAGCTCCGGCCGGGAAAGCAGCGCGGCGAACAGGCACGCGGCGGTCGCGAGCTCCCGCCGCCGCGAGCTCCCGCTGGCGGACACGGCGAGCGCTCCCGTCAGGGACGCGACGGCGATCGCCGTGTCGAAGCTGAAGGGGAACGCCCAGCCGCCCGGACGCAGAAAGAAGGCCACCGCCACCGCGAGAGAGACGGCAAGCGGGCCTCCGGTCCCGGGAATCCACCGGATCGCCAGCCGGCGCAGCGCTTCGAGCCCGGCCGCGGCGATCATGAGGGCGAGAATCGTCCGCGCGGCGAAGGAGGGGCCCGTGAGCGTCTCCACGGCGGCCCCTGCCCACGGCGCGAGCGGTCCGTGGTGAAAATGGACGGTCGCGTAGAGCCGTTCGCCGCCGGCGACCCGCCGCGGCACCATCAGTTCCCGCCCCGAATCGACGAAAGGCTCGATCCACCGGTTCCAGGAAACGAGCAGAAGCCCCACGAAGACCGACCAGGGAAGGAAAACGGCGCCCTTTGCCGGCGCGGAATCCCTCACGGCCGGGGTCCCGTCGGACCCGCGGGAGGAGTCTCGCGCCGCGGTTTCACCAATTGATGCTAACCGAACGCCCGATCCGCGCGGGCCGGGGACTTGCATCAGCGGTCTTTCGAATGACACTCGTCGAAAAACTCTCGGAGACAGGACTGCGCCGGTCGGGGTCTCCGAAGGCGGGATTCCGCTACCGGCGGTCGGACGGCCGGTCCGCGTCCCGCGCCGATCTCGAGCGGATCAAGGCGCTGCGGATTCCGCCGGCCTGGAAGGACGTTCTCATCCATCCCTCGCCCGGGGGATCGGTGCAGGCCATGGGAAAGGACGTCGCGGGGCGGTGGCAGTACCTGTACCACGAGCGGCGCGCCGCGCGCCGCGAGAAGGAGAAGTTCGAGCGCCTCGTCCATTTTGCGCAGGCGCTGCCGAAGATGCGCCGCGCGGTCGCGCGGGACCTCGCGCTCTCGGGCCTGCCTCGCGAGAAAGTCCTCGCGTGCGTCCTGCGCATTCTCTCCACCTGCTTTCTCCGCGCGGGCAGCCAGGTCTACGCGGACGAGAACGGGAGCTACGGAATCGCGACGCTGAGGACGAAGCACGTGACCGTCCGCGGAGACCTGATCGTCTTCGATTTTCCAGGCAAGTCCGGCAAACAGCAGCACCGGGAGCTGCGCGACCGCCGGGTCGCCCACATCGTGCGGGAGCTCGTGCGGGCGCCGGGAGAGGTCTTCAAGTTTCGGGACGAGGACGGGCGCTGGGTCGATATTCGACGCCGCCACATCAACGAGTACATCAAGGAGGTGATGGGCGAGAAGTTCTCCGCGAAGGACTTCCGGACCTGGGCGGGGACGCTGATCTGCGCCTGCGCCCTCGCGCGGACGGGGACCGAGGTCGCGGAGACGAAGACCGCGCGAAAGCGCAGGGTCGTCGCGGCGATCAAGGAGACCGCGGACACCCTCGGGAACACTCCGGCCATCTGCCGCTCGTCGTACATTTACCCGGCCGTGCTCTCGAGCTTTGATCGGGGCCGCGTCATCGACCGGTATTTCGGCAACGTCGAGGAGCTCGTGGCGCGCCGCGCCCCCGGGCTCCACGGTTCCGAAAAGGCTCTGCTGAGCCTCCTGAAGCAGAAGGCGTCGTGAGCAGAGATCCGTTATCCGTTATCAGTCCTGAGGTGACCGGTTCCGCTTCTTGCCAAGGAAGCCTGCGCCAGAGGTCCTTCGGACCAACGACTCGCTTCCAACTCACCACGGAGAACTGAGAACCGAAAACTCACTAGACTCGGCGTCGTGCAGGAAAAGATGTCCAGCCGGAACCGCATCGTGCGGGCGCTCGCCTCGGCGACGTCCCACCTCTGGTTCCCGGGAACGCTCTGGTTCGCGCGGCATGTGCCGCGCCGCATCTCGTACCCTCTCGCCCGCGAGGTCGGGGGAACGTATTTCCGTCTGCGGCCGAAATACCTCGCCGCGATCCGCTCGAACCTCGCGGTGATCCTCGGGGAGGACGAAGCCTCACCGACGGTCGCGCGTCTCGCCAGGGAGATGGTGCGCGGTCACGCTTCGGCATGGCTCGATTTCCTTCACTTCGCCAGCCGGCCGCCAGCGGAGTCCGCCCTCCTGGTCGAAAGCGTCGAAGGCTTCTCGCGGCTGGTGGAGGGACGCGCCGCGGGCAAGGGCGTCCTGCTCCTGACCGCGCACCTCGGCAACTGGGAGGTGGGGGGCCTCATGCTCGCCGAGGTCCGGCAGCCGATCCACGTCGTTCTCGTGCCGGACATCTTTCCGGGCGTGGAGCGTGCCCGACGCCGCCTCCACAGCCGGGCGGGCGTGACGGAGATCTCGATCGACCGCAGCTTCGGGCCGACGCTCGCCGTGCTTCGGGCGCTGGAGCAGAACGCGATCGTCGCCATGCAGGGCGACCGCGACTTCAACAACACCGGGATCGCGGTTCCGTTCTTCGGGCGCGACGCGTTTTTTCCCCGGGGCCCTTTCCGCGTCGCGATGGCCACGGGAGCGGCGGTCCTTCCGGCGTTCATCCTCCGGACGGCGGACGGCCGCTACCGCGCCATCATCGAGGAGCCTCTCGAGATCGTGCGAGGTCCGGACCGCGACGCCGCCCTCAGGGAGAACGTCTCGCGCTATGTCGCGATCCTCGAGCGATACATCCGCGCAAACCCGGAGCAGTGGTACTGCTTTTACCCCTTCTGGGACGATCCGAGTCGGAAGTAGTCGTCAGTCTGACAACTGACATTCTCAGAACGCGTTCACATCCGCAACGCTGGCGAGGTTTCCGTTCGGGTTCGTGTACGTCTTCACGGCGTTCGTCGTGGTGTCCGTCACCGTGATGGTGTACTGCACGTTCGATAGCGCGCCGTAGAAGACCCAGAACTTGTTGTTGAACGCGTGCCCGTCCACCACCTTGACCACGAGCTCGATGTTGTTCGCCGAGAAGAACCAGAACTCGCCGGTGTCCCCGGTCAGCGCGACGCCGTTGCCGACCCCGCTCGTCCCCTGGGTGGGGATGCTCCAGGCGACCTGGACTCTGAACCGGTTGGCGTTCAAGCAGAGAGTCGTGCCATCTGGCACACAGGGCGCAGTTTCCGCCGCCCGCGCCGCGGGCGGAAGCGCCATCAGGAAGCCAACCGCTAGAGCGGCCGCTGGGACGAGCCGGGCGAGCTTCAGGGGGGCCTGGGCGGGCATGGAGATCCTCCTGTTCCTAAGCTACCAACATCCGGCCTCCACCGGAAACTCCCCTCAGCCGCGGGGCCTCTGAGC
>JALYUA010000209.1 GCA_030854005.1 Acidobacteriota bacterium | reverse complement strand
CGATCTGAGCTACGAGGTGGATGTGTTCGGCCGGATCCGGCGCAATGTCGAGTCGAACGTCGCGATCGCCCAGGCGACGGCGGCGGACCTCGAGACGGTGCGGCTCACGATGCACGCCGAGCTCGCCGTCGACTATTTTCAGCTCCACGGCGTGGATGCCCAGATCCAGCTGCTCGAAACGACCGCGTCCGGCTACGAAAAGGCCCTGCAGCTGACGGTCAACCGCCACGACCAGGGGATCGTGTCCGGCGTGGACGTCGCGCAGGCGGAGACGCAGTTGTTCACCACGCGCGTGCAGCTCACGGATCTCCGGCTGACCCGCGCGCAGTTCGAGCACGCGATCGCGTTCCTGGTGGGGAAGGCCCCGGGCGACTTCGCGATTCAGCCCACGCCTGTCGCGTACGCCCCGCCGGCGATTCCCATCGGCCTGCCGTCGGAGCTTCTGGAGCGGCGTCCCGAAATCGCGTCGGCGGAGCGCCGCATGGCGGCCGCCAACGCGCAGATCGGCGTCGCGACCTCCGCGTTTTTTCCCCGGCTGCTGCTCGCGGCGACCGGCGGCTATGAAGCGACGCACCTGGCCGACTGGTTCTCGCTGCCAAGCCGTTTCTGGTCGATCGGCCCTTCGATCCTGTTCACGATCTTCGACGGCGGACGGCGGCGCGCGGCCCGGGAACAGGCCGTGGCGGCCTACGACTCGGCGGTCGCGTTTTATCGCGAGAACGTGCTCTCGGCGTTCGTCCAGGTGGAGGACAACGTCGCCGCCGTACGTATCCTGGCAGACGAGGCGGCCCAGCAGACCGAAGCGGTCGCGGCGGCGGAGCGCCTCCTCACTCTGGCCCAGAACCGCTACTCGGGTGGGATCACGACGTACCTGGAGGTCGTCACCGCCCAGCAGGTCGCGCTCGCCAACGAGCGAGCCGCCGTGGACGTCCTGACGCGCCGGATGACGGCCAGCGTGAACCTCGTGAAGGCCCTCGGTGGTGGCTGGAACGCGGAAGATGGTCTTCCGTTGTCCGTTGTCAGTTCCCAGACCGGCGACGCGAAGCCGGCGAACTGACGAAAGAGCTCTCAGCTCTCAGCTATCGGCTATCGGCTTCCAGCCTGAACGCTCGACCCCTGAACGCTCAACGCTCAACGGCCTTCTTCTCCGCCTCCCGCCTCCCGATCGGCTTCGGGACGTCCGCCTCGGTAAACGCCCGGAACGTGCCATCCGGAAACAAGAGGCACTTGGGTCCGGGCAACGCCACGAGCGGCCACGACTCGGCCGGGTTCCTGTCGTGCGTCTTCCACGGAATGAAACGCAGCTGCTCGCCCGACAGGAACTGCAGCTTGTAGCCCTCCCAGAAACCCGCGTAACACACGCTGTAGCCCGCGGACCGAATCCGGGAAATCAGCTCGCGCGGATCGGGTTCTCTCACGATCTGCGCGACGCGCGACGCGGCCTGGGACCGGAGCGACCAGGCGCCGCAAGCCATCAGCAGGACGAGACTCGCGATCCTCCCGGCGCGCAACCGGGAAGATGGCCGGCCGAGCAGGCCCGCGGCCGCGAGGGCGTAGACCGCGGGGACGGCAGGCCCGATGTAGCGGGGGTCTCCGCCGTTTCGCAGCGCGACGGCGTAAAAGAGGAGCGCCACGATCAAGACCGCGCCGGCCAGGGCCGCCGCGTGAAAGCGTCCGGCGGAGAGAGTGAGAAACGCGCGGATGCGCGGGCGCCGCTCCCACGCGAAGAGGAGGAGCCCGGCCGCGCAACTTGCGAAAAAGAGGACGCCGGCTGAGGAACGGTCGGCGCCCAGCCACTTCCAGAGGTCGGTCCTCGCCATGTCGCGCAGATGCGGAAGCAGGCCGTCCACGCCGGCGTCGAAACGCTGGCGCGCGTAGGCCCGGCTGTACCAGTGGAGGAACCGGCCTGCGGCGACCGGCAGGTATCCGATGAGAAACCCGGCGGCGAGCCCGAGCCCCCGCGGCAGAAGGCGCGCGAGCTCGGGAGGAAGAGCGGCCGCGCGGCGCGAGAGCGTGCCCCGGAGATGGACCTCGCCGAGCGCCGCCGTCAGGAGCAGCAGAGCCAGAGGCTCGAGGAGCGGGTCGATGGCGTAGATCGCCGGAAACGGAAGGCCCGCCTGGCGGAGGAGCGCGAGAAGGAACGCCAGCGCCAGGAGAAGCTGCCAGGCCCTCAACGCCAAGAGAGCGGCGGGAGAGAGCCGCCTCCACCCGAGCCCCTCGGGCCGGACGAAAAGACGGTCGAGCGGCCGGAGGAGCGGCCGGATCTGCGACCACACGCGGGAGCGAAGGAGGAGAACGATTGCGAGGGGCAGCAGGATGAAGACCACGCCCTGGTTCATCCACCAGGCGAATCCCGCCGCGACGCCGAAGAGGAGACATCCTCCAAACGTTTCGAAGAAGGAGGGCCGACGGCGTCCCGCGAGCGACCGCGCGGCAAGCCAGAACAGGATCCCGGAACAAAAAAGCACGATCTCGTCGCCGCGTGCGATCACGGAGCTGTCGAAGAGGTACCGCGGCCCGATCGACAGGAGAAGAAGCGCGGCTGCGGCCGCGAGCCGGCCAGCCGCGATTCGCAGCCCCGCCCAGAAGAAGAGAATCCCGAAGAAGGCCTCCGCCATGGTCCCGAGGCGCAGGCTCACAGGGTCGACGGATGGCCGCCGGTCGAAGCCGTGCCGCACGAGTGCCGTGCCGGCGCCCGCGAGCGATGTCAGCGGACCCATGTAATTCTGACCCCAGAAGAAAACGTCGACTCTCCCCCGCTCCACGATCCGGCGGGCGGCGAGGCCGAAGACCCCGGCATCGCTGTTCCAGCCCCGGATCGCTCCGTGATCGGTCAGGAGCGGCAGCCGGACCGCAACGAAGAGACACACGGCGAGAACCGCGGCGGCCAGCTCCCAAGCCCGAAGGGAGCCGGCGGACTCTTCGCCGGCGGCCGCCTCGCTCATGGCTTCGCGGGAGGCTCCGCGCCGGCCGCGGGAGCGAGGCGTTCATAGACGTGAACGAAGAATCGCGGATCCCCGACGCGCGCCTCCGGGCCCGCGTCTCCGAAGGACGCGGCCAGGCGATAGCGGCCGTCGATCGCCGACCGGATCCGGCGCGCGTAGTCGTCGCCGAACGCCGCCTTCCCGAACACAGCCGTCGGCTGATTCGCGATCGCGAGGAATCTCGGTCCCGCCGTCTCGATGCGCCGGGCGACCTCTTCCTCCCGGATAGCGTCGAGGTGACCCGGGAGCACCTGCTCCTCGCGCAGTGGATTCGGCAGCCCGAGCATGAAATTGAACAGCCCGCCTTCCGGAAAGCCCGCGAACCCGTCGCCCGGACGCGTCACCGTTTGGAGGTATCCCGCGGTGCCGGCCACCGCGGCGGCGCGGTCCGCTGGAAGCCGCAGGAAGCCCGCGGGCGTCCGTATCAGGGGAAAGCGGTTCGCCGGATGCAGGCGGGCGCCTCGCGCAATCGCGAGACCGGCCGCGGAGAGAAACACGGCCGCGAAGAGAGCCCGCGCGCCCCTCGGCCACGGCGCCCGGAGCGCCACGCCCTCCATTGAAAGGATGGCGGCCGCGGCGGCGAGGCCGGGAAAGACGAGCACGGAGTATGGCGTCGTGACGCGGCCGTAGGCGAGCCCGAAGAGGACGCGCGACGCCGTCGCGGCGGCGAAGGCGAAGAGGAAAAATCTCGCGCGATCGCGCGCGTCGAGAGGCCGTCGGAGGAGAAGAACCGCCGCGACCGCGCAGAGGATCGGCATCGGTGCCAGGAGCGGGGGGAGCCGGTCTTCGATCGAGGCTCCCGTTCCGGCCGAAAAGAAGATCGCCGCGGCGGCCGAGAGCGCGGCCGCGGCGCCGATCGCCGCGCGCGGAGCCTTCCCGGCGGCGCGCGACCCTGCCGCCCACGCGAAGGCGACGATCGCCAGGTCCAGAAAGAGAGCGGTGGCGACGCTGTTCGCCGAGCCGCGGGGGTCGGCGGCTCCCGACATCACGCGATAGACGTTGCGCCATTCCGCCGGCGGCGAGAACAGAGCCAGGGGTCCCTCCGGAATCAGCGCGGACAACGGCAGCCCGGCGCACGCGATGCCCCAGCCCGCCGCCGCGATCGCGGCGCCGATTCCCACGCCCGCGAACGCATCGCGGAACCGCCCCTTCTCACGGTCCCGCCAGCTTCCCGCGAGGAGCACCGCCGCCGCCGCCACCCCGATCTCCGGCTTGGCGAGAAGAGCGAGCGCCACGCCGGTCGCCGTCATGGCGCGCGCCCGGCGCGAAGGCTCCCCCGCGGCGGCGGCCAGAGCCAGGAAGGAGCCGGCGAACGCCCAGAGCGCGCCGAACGAATACGGGAAGAGAAAGGAGCCGCCATTGGGCGCTCCGACGCAGAGCGCGGCCGCCCACACGGTCGCGGCAAACGCCGCCAGGCGGCCGCCCGCCCTCGCCGTGAGAACCCAGAGCGACCCGAAGAGCAGCACCGCCGCGCAGAGGCCGGCCGCCTCGAGCGAGGCGAAGCGCCGCCCGAACGCGGCGATCGCGGCCGCGTTGATCCACGGTCCGGCGGGCCCGTAGTAGTACACGACGTCCCGGTAGAGGCGCTCGCCGGCCGCGAGCCGCGCCGGAACGTTCATCTCCCGCGGCGAATCGACGAACGGAAGGATCCACGTCCGCCACGAGAACGAGGCCGAGAGAGACCCGGCGAGAACCGCGGCCAGAATCCCGGCGGCCAGAAGCGGGACGCTGCCGCGGGGCGCGGCGTAGCGCCCGGGGAAGGATTCGCGTGTGGGCATGTGGCTCTCCCATGTTAACGGGTGCCCGCATGCGGCGCGCTTCGCGGCGAGCCGCCTCTGTTAGATTCTGCCGGCCCATGACCATCTTTCAGGCGATCCTGCTCGGCGTCCTCCAGGGTTTGACGGAGTTCATCCCGATTTCTTCCACCGCTCACCTGACGATCGCGCAGTACTTCCTGAAGATCCGGGACGCGGACATCGCGCACTCCTTCGACGCCGTCCTGCACCTCGGCACCGCGCTCGCGCTGATCGTCGCCACCTGGCGCCTTCTGGTGGGGATCGCGTCGGAAGCGTTGCTCGTCGTGACGGGGCGGCCGGCGGTCGACGAGACCGACCGCGCCCTTCTGGTTCCGATCGTCGTCGGCACGATTCCCGGCGTCCTCGCGGGGCTTTTCCTCCTGAAGCGCTTCGAGTCGTTCCGGACGCTGGCCTCGATCGGCGTCGCGATGCTCGTCGCATGCGTCTATTTCCTGGTCTCGGAGCGCATCGGCGAGGCCCGCCGCTCGAGCGAGCGGGACTTATCGCGCATCAACCTCTTCGACGCCCTCCTGGTGGGTCTTGCGCAGGCCGCCGCCGGTCTTCTCCCCGGCCTGTCGCGCTCCGGCATGACGATCAGCACGGGCCGCCTGCGAGGATTGAGCCGCGAAGATGCGACGCGGTTCTCGTTCCTGCTCGCGCTTCCGATCATCCTGGGCGCCGGCGCGAAGGCCCTTCTGGACATGCGCAAGGAGCATGGGCCGTCGATCGGCACGGCGCCGCTCGTGGCGGGGTTCATCGCATCGGCCGTCGTCGGTTATGTCGCGGTCGAATTCCTCCTGCGCTATCTGCGGACGCACACCCTGAGGCCGTTCGCCGTGTACCTGGCTTTTCTGGGTGTCGCCCTGGTCGTCGCGAGCCGGTTCGTCTCGTAGC
>JALYUA010000193.1 GCA_030854005.1 Acidobacteriota bacterium | reverse complement strand
GGCGTCCCCCGTCGCCGCGGCCGCGCGCAGCGCGAGGTCATACGCCGAAGTCCCCGGGCGCGAGCGGTGATGGACGCGGAACCCGGCATCCGACAGCGGTCCGGGGCCGGTCGAAAGAAGGCCCGCTTCCGCCGCCTCTTCGACGGTCTCCCGGATCTCCCCGAGCGCGTACCCGATCGATCCGAGGAAGACGTCCGTCATCCGCGGCTCCTGCGGAACGCGGGGAAGAACCGGCCCGTCCGCGAGACGTACGCGGTGTATTCGCTCCCGAACTCGGAAACCGAGAGGCGCTTTTCCTCCCCGCGGGCCGTCCAGAGAAGCAGAGCGAACGCGTAGAGCGACAGCGCGAGGACCGCGGGGTGCGGAAGGAGCAGATCGGCCGCCGCGAACGCCAGCAGGAACGACGTGTAGAACGGATGGCGAATGTAACGGTACGCGCCGGCCGTGACGATTCTCTCCGGCCGGTCCTGCGACTGGTGCCAGAGCGAAATGCGGCTCTGGTGCGTGCCGAGCGTCAGAAAGATCAGCGCGACGGAACCGATCGCGGGCAGCAGCGGCGCGACGTCCTGCCAGGGATACAGCGCCGCGCAGGACGGCGCGCCGGGAAGCCGGCCGAGGAACGCGGCGGCGAGGAGCGCGGGACAGAGGAAGAACGGAATCGCCGTCGCCCACCACCGCAGGTTGAACCCGTCACTTCGCCGGAAGAAGACGACAGGGAGGGCGCCGATGGCTGCAAAGTCGAGAAGGACGACCGCAAGGGCCGCCCGGCTCACGAGATCGCCCCCGTGGCCGCGAGCCACTCCGCCAGCAGGGGCCGGCGGACCTTCCGGGAAGCGGTTCGCGGCAACGGACCCTGATGGAGTACGACGCGGCTCGGACGCTTGTGCGGCGAAAGGGAGGCCACGGCCCTGTCGATCGCCGAGGCCGCCGCGAGCTGTCCTCCGGAATCGCCGGCCGGGACCACGACCGCGCACACTTCCTCGAAGCCCTTGCAGAGCCCTTCCCGCGCAACGACCCCGAGAACGCAGAACTCGATGAAATCGGGACAGGCCGCGAGCGCCTCTTCCACCTCTTCGGGCTGCACCTTCAACCCGCTCCCGAGGACGATCACGTTCTTCAGCCGCCCGGTCACGGAAAGAAAACCGTCGGCGTCGATGCGGCCGAGGTCGCCCGTGTGGAGCCAGCCGTCTCCGTCGATCATCGCGCGCGTCGCCTCTCCGTCGCCCAGGTATCCCTGCATGACGTGAGGACCGCGGGTCCAGATTTCTCCCTCGCCGCCGGTCGCGGCGTCGATGCGCACCTCGACACCGGGAAGTGGGCGGCCGACGGTCCCCCGCCGCCGGGCCGAGACCGAGTTGACCGCGACGACCGGGCTGCACTCGGTCAACCCGTAGCCCTGAACGACCTCGACACCCGCGGCTTCGAAGAAGTCCTCGAGCTCGAGACCCAGCGCCGCGCCTCCGACCACGACTCGCCGCAGGCTGCCGGATTCCGCGAGCGCGCCTCGCTCGATCTCCGCGCGCAGCAGCTTCAGGAAGATCGGAACGGTGACGAACTGCGTGACCCGGCGCTCCGCCGCGATCTCCGCCATCTCGCGCGGAAGCAGGGTCTGCCCGTAGCAGACTTCGCCGCCGCGGTAGAGGACGCAGACGAGACCGCCCGTCAGCTCCAGAAGGTGGCTCGGCGGGAGCATCGACAGGAAGACGTCGTCGGACTCGACGGGCACGAGCTCCGACAGGCTCACGACCTCGAAGACGAGGCTCGAGTACCGGATCATCGCCCCGCGCGGCCGTCCCGTGGTCCCGGAGGTGTACGCGATCACCCCGACTTCCTCCGGGTGGCGTTCCGGCGCGGTCTGAGGCGGCGCCCCGGAAAGAGCGGTGATCGAGAGCTCGCCGGATCCGGCCGGCGCCTCACCGAGCACGAAGAGATCCGGCCTCTTCGTCATCGCGTCCGCGACCTGTCGCGCGGTCCGCAGGAGCGCGGGCGAGACGAAGAGGGCGTCGATCCCCGCGTCGGAGACGAGAGAAGACAGCTCGGCGGCGGACAGCTTGGGGTCCAGGGGAACCACCACCGCACCCGCCCGCATCGCAGCGAAGAAGACGACGGCCCACTCGGGCCGGCCCTCGGAGTAGATGCCGATCCGGCGGCCCCGCGGAGACGCGTGGAAGATCAGCCAGTCCGAGAGAGACCGCGCGCGGGCGTTCAACTCGCCGTACGTGAGCTCCCGAAACCGGCCGTTCTCGCGAATGGAGAGGGCGACGCGGTCCCGGAATTTCTCGGCCCGGTCGAGGAGAAGCGTGAGGATGCCCGCTTCCATCACCTGCTCGATTGTGCTGACACGGTGAAAAGATTGTCCCATGAGAGGACGGTATGCGGGAGGCGGCACGCGGAGGCGGAGGGAAACGGACTCCGCCGGGGGCGTCGTTTGTCACTGTTCTTCCGCCACTTGGAAGAGAATGCGCAAGACTTCGAACACCGAATGGAAACTGACAATTCAGAACTGAGAGCTCTCCATGGCTGAATCCCGACGCGAGTTTCTAACGCGCACCGCGGCCGGAGTGGTGGCCGCGACGGCAGCAGCCCGTCTCGCCGCGGGGCAAACATCCCCTACCGCTGTGCACCCGCCCGCTGCGCCGACTCCCCCTTCCGCGGGGACCCCTCCCGCGTTCGGAACCGCCCCGCCCGTCGGGCCGCCAGTCGGCGCCGCCACGTTCGTCGAGGCGGAGAAGCTCGTCCGCATCGAGATGACCGCGGCCGAGCGGGCGCAGGCGGCGGGAAACTGGAGCCGCGCCCTCGCCGGGACGATGGAGCGCCGCACCGGGCCGAAAAAGGTCGCCATCGAGGCCTCGGTCGCTCCCGCCTCGCTGTGGGATCCGACGCTCGGCGTCTCCGCCGGCCCGAAGCAGGATCGATTCGTGCGGAGCGCGGAGCCCGCCGGCCCGCTTCCGAAGCGCGACGAGGACATCGCGTTCGCACCCGTCACGGCGCTGTCGCGCTGGATCGAGTCGCGCGAGCTGACGTCGGAGCGCCTGACCCGAATCTACCTCGACCGGATCGCGCGATTCGACTCGAAGCTTCGGTCGGTCATCACCCTCACGCGGGACCTGGCGCTCGAGCAGGCGCGCCGCGCGGACTCCGAGATCGCCGCCGGTAAATATCGGGGACCGCTGCACGGGATCCCCTGGGGCACCAAGGACCTCCTGGACACGCGCGGCATCCGGACGACATGGGGCGCGGAGCCGTACCGCAACCGCGTTCCGGACGCGGACGCGGCGGTCGTCGCGCGGCTGCACCGGGCCGGCGCGGTCCTCATCGCCAAGCTCTCTCTCGGCGCGCTCGCCTTGAACGACGTCTGGTTCGGCGGCCAGACGATGAATCCCTGGCTTCTCGAGGAGGGTTCCGGCGGGAGCAGCGCGGGGCCGGGCGCGGCGACGGCCGCGGCCCTCGTCGGGTTCTCGATCGGCAGCGAGACCGAGGGCAGCATCGTCGATCCTTCGATGCGCTGCGGGGTGACGGGCCTGCGGCCGACGTTCGGAAAGGTCCCTCGAACCGGGGCGATGACGCTCTGCTGGTCGATGGACAAGCTAGGGCCCATGGCGCGGAGTGTCGAAGACACCTGCCTCGTGCTCGCGGCGATCTCCGGGCCCGACCCTGGCGATCTCTCGAGCGTCGCGAGCCGCATGGATTTCGACGCGAACGCTCCCGTGCGCGGGCTGAAGGTCGGGATCTTCCCCGGATGGATGAACGAGAGCCCCGCGACCGAAGTAGACCGCGCGGCCGTCGAGACGGCGAGAAGTCTCGGCCTGACCCCGGTCGACGTCGCTCTTCCCGACTGGCCCTACGGATCCCTGAACACGATCCTCTTCGCGGAAGCCGCCGCGGCGTTCGAGGACCTGACGCTTTCGCGCGGCCTCGACGAGCTGAAGATGCAGGTCCCCGACGCGTGGCCCAATACATTCCGGCAGTCGCGGTTCCTGTCCGCGGTCGATTACGTCCAGGCGGATCGCCTCCGGCGAAAGGTCGCGGGCGAGATGGCGCGCTTGTTCGAGAAGGTGGACCTGCTCCTCGTGCCCGCGCTGCGCGACGAGATCCTGACTGTCACCAACTTCACCGGGCATCCCGGATTGACGCTCCCCGCGGGATTCGTCGAAGTCGGCCAGGCTCGCAACGACTGGGCCCCCGACCCCCAGCATCCGATGCCGACGTTGAACCCGAAGCGGCGCGTGCCTCACGGCGTGACCCTGGTCGGCCGCCTCTTCGACGAGGGAACGATCGCTCGCGTCGGGATCGCGCTGGAGCGCGCCTTCCGCGCGGCGGCGAAACGGCCGCCGGG
>JALYUA010000178.1 GCA_030854005.1 Acidobacteriota bacterium | reverse complement strand
GGTTCGAATCCCAGGAATTCGCGAGCGCGCGTGCCCGAAGGAACGACGATGGAAGAGCTCTCGAGCCGCGCGCTGCGCGACTGGGGCGTCGGCCAGAAGGGCCGTTCGAACGGGGTCATCTTCTTCGTGTTCCCGACCGACCGGAAGATGCGGATCGAAGTCGGATACGGGCTCGAAGGGGTCCTGCCGGATGCGCGGACCCACCGGATCACCGACGAGGTCGTGAAACCGCATTTTCGCGCGGGCGACTTTGCGGGAGGCATCGAGGCGGGGGTCGATGCCCTGCTCTCCGCCGCCCGGGGCGAGCCCTTTGCCGGAAATGGCCGGACGGCCGCCGAGGCGGGCCGCTCCCCGCGGTCGCTCACCGTGCGCTGGGCGATCATCCTTCTGATCCTGGCCGCGCTGGCCGTGCTGATCATCCGCACGAGCCTCAAGAGGCGCGGCCGGGCGATTCCGCCGACATCCCCCCGAGCGACGTTCGTGCCGGTGGGTCACATCTTTTCCACCCCTCCTTCGGACTCCTCTTTTTCGTCGTCGTCGACTTCCGACTCCTCCTCTTCGTCGTCGGACTCATCGTCCTCGTCTTCGTCCGATTTCTCGGGGGGAGGAGGCGACAGCGGAGGCGGAGGTTCGAGCGACTCCTGGTAGTCGCGTGATCCTCCGGCCGGATCCCCTTGATGCGCGATGGAGTTGACCGCGGAGTACCGCGGCCGTCTCGCTCCCGTTGGTCGCTCGGCTCCCGGCTCCCTTCTCCCGGCTTCCCAATCCCCGCCGGATGACGGAGACTCCCCCCGCATGGCTCGCCGGGGCTCGCGGACACCGTTCATCTCGTTGCTCGTCGTGGAATTCCTGATCCTCTTCTTTGCGCTGGAGCACTACTTCGCGCACAAGAGGTGGCCCGTGAAGACCCTCACCGACGACACGCGCGGACGGGTCGTCTCGACGCCCGTGGAGACGACCGTCTCTGCGTTGAGGCGGGTGCCGCGTCCGGCCCGCTCTGCCCCCGAGAGCGCGCGGATCTCTCCCTGGGAGACGACGCTCTACCGGGTGCACGCGCGGCTGATCTCGGCGCACCGGCAGCTCGACCGCGATCTCCATCTCGTCATCGCCGATCCGGACGCGCCGTCTCAGACGATGGTGGTCGAAATTCCGGACCCGGCCGAAGCGCAGGGGAGCGGGTACGAGGAGCGCTTTCGACGCGCCCGATCGGAGATCGAGGCCCGGACTCGCGGGAAGAGGCCCCCGGGCGGATGGCCCGTCCTCGTGACGGGCGTGGGATTCTTCGACTTCACGCACTTCCAGCCGGGGGCCACGGACAGCGGCTTCGAGCTGCACCCGGTGGTGGAGGTGCTTTTTGAGACGGGAGGCGGCAAGCGGTAGGCGGGAGGCGGACGCAGCCGGGACGAGCGACCAACGGGAGCGAGACGGCCAAGGGACTCGGTCAACCAGGTCGGAAATCGAAAAGACTGACTACGGAGAACTGAAAACTGAGAATCTGGCGTCAGGAGGCTCGATGAAGCCGGTTCGGCTCGGGGTTTTGTTGGCGGCGTTACTCTGGAGCGGCGCGATTGGTGCGGCCGGGCAAGCGCCTTCCAAGAGGACGGCTCCCTCGCCGAAGGCCGCCACGGGTCCGGTCGCTTTGCCCACCCTGCGACTGCCCTCGGGCGCCGCCCCTCTGCGGTACTCCGTCGTTCTCGACGTGGATCCGTCATCGGAATCGTTCGGCGGCGACATCGGAATCGACCTGCGCTTCGATCGGCCGATGCCCGTCCTCTGGTTGAACGCCAGAGACCTCGAGATCGACTCGGCCGTCCTCACGCAGAACGGACGGACGTCGAAGGCGACCCTCGTCGAGGGAGGAGAGGACTTCGTGGGCTTCGCTCTGGATCCTCCCGCAGTCCGGGGAGACGCCCGGCTGCGGATCTCGTATCGAGGCACGATTCACCCGACCGACACGACCGGGATCTTCCGGCAGAAAGCGGGGGAGGACTGGTACGCATTCACCCAGTTCGAGGCGACCGACGCGCGCCGCGCGTTTCCCTGCTTCGACGAGCCGTCTTACAAGGTCCCCTGGCAGCTCACCCTGCGGATCCCGCGCGGCATGCTCGCGGTTTCCAATACGCCGATCTCGAAAGAAGCCGACGCTTCCGATGGCGTTCGCGAGGTCGCTTTTGCCGCCACGAAACCCCTGCCCGCGTATCTCATGGCGTTCGGAGTCGGCCCGTTCGAGGTCGTCGACGCGGGACGGGCGGGCCGGCGCTCCGTTCCGCTGCGCCTCTTCGTGCCCCGGGGACGGGCCCAGGAGGCCCGCTGGGCGAAGGAGACGTCGGGCCAGATCCTCGGCCGGCTCGAGTCGTATTTTGGGATCCCGTATCCGTACGAGAAGCTCGACGCGCTCGTGATCCCGCAGACGGTGCGGTTCGGCGCCATGGAAAACGCGGGCCTCATCACCTGGAACGAGAACCTCTTCCTGGCGAAGCCCTCGGAGGAATCGGCGAGCTTCAGGCGGCTGCACGCGAGCATCTCGCTGCACGAATCGGCGCACCAGTGGTTCGGGGATCTCGTCACGCTCGCGTGGTGGGACGACACGTGGTTGAACGAGTCGTTTGCCACGTGGATGGCCGCTCGGCTGCTGAAGGACTGGAAGCCGGAGTGGGACAGCGCAGTCTCCGACGTCGCGACCCGATCCGAGACTCTCGACAAGGACATCTTAAAGAGCGCTCGCCGGATACGGCAGCCGATTCTTTCGCCGGCGGACATCGACAACGCTTTCGACGACATCAGCTACGGGAAGGGCGGGGCGGTCATCGCGATGTTCGAGAGCTGGGTCGGGCCCGAGAAATTCCGGGAGGGGATTCGGCGGTACCTGAGCGGCCACGCGTTCGGCACCGCCAGCTCTGCCGATTTTCTGTCCGCGCTGGAAGAGGCCGGGAGCCCCGGCGTCGCGCGGGCTTTCTCGACGTTCCTCGACCAGCCGGGATTTCCCCTCGTGACCGCCGATCTGCGCTGCGCCCCCGGAGCGCTCCCCGCGTCGGGCTGCGGCAGCAGCGGCTTCTCCCCGAAGGCGCGGCCGCTTCGCCCGCCCGCTGGCAGGTTCCCCTGTGCGCGCGCTACGGCGGCGCGGCCTCGGGGGAAGGGACGGCGTGCGTCCTCCTGACGGCCTCTTCGGGGGAGCTCCCGCTGCCGGCGGCGAAGGGATGCCCGGACTGGGTGCTCGCCAACGCAGGCGAGGTCGGGTATTTCCGGGTCCTCTACTCCGGCGACCTTCTCGACCGGTTGCTGCGGAAGAACCCGAGCCCGCTGACGCTCGCGGAACGCGTGGGAGTCCTCGGCGACGTCGCCGCGTTCGCCGAGACCGGCCGGATCTCGATGGCGAAGGCCCTGGCCCTGGTGTCGGGCTTCGCCGCCGACCCGAACCGGGAAATCGTAACGACCGTCATGAAGATCGCCCGCAACGTCGATGACCACCTCGTGAGCGACGCCGTGAGGCCGCAGTACGAAAGGTTCCTTCGGGCCTCGTTCGGGGAACGGGCGCGGACGCTCGGTTGGCGGCCGTCGCCGGGAGAGACCGAAGACGCGCAGATGCTGCGGCCGCGCCTTCTCGGCCTGGTCGCCGGAACCGGGCGCGACCCGGAGCTCGGAGAAGAGGCCGCGGATCTCGCCCGTCGGTGGCTCGCGGATCGCAACGCGGTCGACCCCTCCCTCGTCTCGACCGTGCTCTCCGTCGCGGCTCGGGACGGGGACGCCGGTTTCTTCGACCGGCTCGTCGCGGAGGTGCGGCGGTCCCCGGAGCATCGCGACCGCGACAGGATCTTCACGGCCCTTGGGGAATTCCGCCGGCCCGGCCTCCATCGGAAGGCCCTCGACCTTCTCCTCGATCCGGGTCTCGACTCCCGCGAATCGATTGCGATCCTCTGGCGCGCGCTCGGGCATCCCGAGACGAGAGACGCGTCGTGGCAGTTCTTCAAGGAGAACTTCGACGCGATTGCCGCGCGGCTCCCTCGCGAATACCTTCCCGTCCTGCCCCGCGCCGGCGGGGACTTCTGCGATGCCGCTCACCGGGAGGAAGTGCGGCGGTTTTTTACGGCCCGGGCGGGCAAGATCGAGGGGGCGGCGCGCCCTCTCGCGCAGACGCTCGAGTCGGTCGACCGGTGCGTCGCGCTCTCCGGCGGACAGCGCGCCGGCGTGGCGAGCTTTCTCAAGGGATATTGACCGGGCATGGTCGTTCCCGCTTTTCTGTTCGACGGGCCGGAAGGCGCTCCGACGGTCGTCCTGGCCCACGGCGCGGGCGGCCCGATGGACTCGCCGTTCCTGAACGACTTCGCGCGCGGGCTCGCCGGGCGAGGGCTGCGCGTGGCGCGGTTCGAGTTTCCTTACATGCGCGCCCGGCGCGAGACCGGCCGCGGCGGGGCGCCCGACCGCGAGCCCGTGCTGCGCGAGGCGTGGCACGCCGCCGTCGAGGGTCTCGGGGGCGGCCCCTCTGTCGTGATCGGGGGCAAGTCTCTCGGCGGCCGGATCGCGAGTCTCGTGGCGGACGAGGTCGGCGCGCGGGGCCTTCTGTGCCTCGGATACCCGTTTCATCCACCAGGCCGGCCGGACCGGCTGAGGACGCGTCATCTCGGGGACCTGACGACTCCCGCCCTGATCCTCCAGGGCACCCGCGATCCGTTCGGTACGCCCGAGGATGTGGCGGGATACGCGCTTTCTCCGGCGATCCGGATCTCGTGGATCGAGGACGGCGACCACTCGTGGAAGCCCCGGGCGCGTTCCGGCCGAACGCTCGCGCAGAATCTGGAGGAGGGGATGGAACGGACAGCGGACTTCATGAAGAAGCTCGATTAGCATCGGCTATCAGTCTTCCGTTTTCAGTCCGGATTCGGCTCCGATCTCGCTGACCGCGGAGTACCGCGGTCGTCTCGACTCCCGTTGGTCGCCAGGCTCCCGGCCCCGGTCGTCTCCCGCCTCCCGCCTTCCGCCTTCCGCCTTCCGCGTTCCACGTCCCTCCACTATGCTTCCGACATGGCGCGCGGGTGGGGGCGCAGCGAAGAGGACCTGGGGGCGGAGAGGGAGCACGCGCGGGAGGCGCGCCGGGCCCCGGACAGCGGCGCTCGCCGCGACGCCGAGCGCAGGACGGAAGCACACTCGATCGAGCTCTCTCTCGCCCGCATCGAAGACCAGCTCTCCAAGACGACCAACGAGGCGCGCCGCCGCGCTCTGGAATCCGCCCGTCGGGAGTTGCGAGACCGCCTCGCGGCCTTGCAAACTTCCCCCGGATGAAGATCGCGACCTGGAACGTCAACGGGATCCGCGCGCGCCAGGCCCAGTTCCACGAATGGGTCGACCAGGAGCGGCCCGACGTCGTGTGCCTCCAGGAGATCAAGGCGTCCTCCGCGCAGGTCCCGGCGGCGCTCTGCGAGATGGAGGGCTACTGGTGCTACTGGCACGGGGCGGGCGGCTATTCGGGAGTGGGTCTTCACGTTTCGAAGGAGCGCTTTCCGGAGAAACCGGGTTTTTCGCATCCGGATTTCGATCACGAAAACCGGATCGTGACCGCGCGCCTGCCCGGTCTGACCGTCGCGTCGATCTACGTTCCCAACGGAGGCAAGGACTTCCCGGCGAAGATGCGGTTCCTTCAGGCGATGGAGCGATACGCGGCCGCCGCGAAGGCCAGCGGAGAGACGCTCGTCCTCTGCGGCGACTTGAACGTCGCCCGCGCCGACATCGATGTTCACCCGAAGGAGCGCCGCCCGGTCATCGGTCAGCTGCCGGAAGAGCGCATCCTCCTCGAAGACATCCTCTCGCACGGCCTCGTCGACGTGGGACGCGCGCAGGACCCGGCCAACGAGGGGCTCTTCACCTGGTGGGCGCCCTGGCGGAACATGCGGCAACGGAACATCGGATGGAGGCTCGACTACGTCCTCGCGAGCTCTCCGCTCGCGGCGAGGACGCTCGAATGCGCGGTTCGCCGGGAAACGGGAACGAGCGACCACGCGCCCGTGGTGGCCGTATTCGGAAGTTGAGAGTTGAGAGTTGAGAGTTGAGAGTTGAGAGTTGACGATTCAGAATTGAGGCCTCAGAGTCGAGAGGAGTCATCTCCGGTCTCCTCCGAACGCTTGACGCTCAACGCTCAACTATCCTTACATCCTTACACCGGAGGCCCGATGAAGAAGACCCCTGAAGGTGTCGATGTCCTCTCGATCGACCGGCGGCGGTTCCTCGCCCTGGCGGGCGCGGCGGCTCTGGTTCCCGGCGCCGCCTTCGCCGCCGTGACGGATTCGATCCCGGTCGCGCGACGGCGGATGCTTCAACGAAACGGATACGCCCTCGATGCGGAGACGCCGCTCGACGCTCTCACGACCTATCTGACGCCGAACGACCTTTTCTTCGTGCGCCATCACTGGAATCCGCAGTACGCGGGGCACAAGGGCTGGACTCTCACGGTCGACGGCGAGGTGGAGCGGCCGCTCCGCCTGACCGCGGAGGATCTCCGCCGGCTGCCCCGCACGTCCGTCACGTGCGTTCTCCAGTGCGCGGGCAACGGGCGCGGGCTCTATCAGCCGTTCGTTCCGGGCGTCCAGTGGAAATACGGGGCGGTCGGCAACGCGCGCTGGACCGGCGTCCGGGTCCGGGACCTGCTCGAGCAGGCGGGTGTGAAGGCGGCCGGCCGGCACGTGCATACGTTCGGCAGCGACAAGCCTCCCGTCCGGACCCCGCCGTTTTTCCGCAGCGTCGAGATCGAAAAAGTCATGGCGGACGCCATCGTCGCGGACGAAATGAACGGCGAGCCTCTCCCGGCTCTCCATGGAGGCCCCGCGCGTCTGGTCGTGCCCGGCTGGGCGGGGGAGCACTGGACGAAGTGGCTCGAGCGGCTCTCGGTCGCTCCCGAGTCGCAGAAGGGTTTCTACATGGAGACCGCCTACCGCTACCCGAAGGTCCTCGGCGCTCCGGGCGTCCCCGTTCCTCCGGCCGAGACGCGGCCGGTGACGGAGCTCTTCGTGAAATCGAACGTCACGGACGCCCCCGCGCGCGCCCGCGTCGGGTCCCCGGCGATCCTCCGCGGATTCGCGTTCTCGGGAACGCCCGACGTCGGCCGGGTGGAGGTCTCAGACGACGACGGCCAGTCGTGGCAGCCGGCCGACCTCGACCCGCAGCACGATCCCTGGGCGTGGCGGCTCTGGTCCTGCCGCTGGAGCCCGAAGACGGCCGGCCGCAAGACCGTCCACGTGCGGGCGACGGACAGCGCCGGCTCTGTCCAGCCGAGGGAGGCCGCCTGGAACCCGAGCGGGTACCTCTACAACGGGTGGCATTTCGCGTCGATCGAGGTGGAGGGATGAGGCGCGGGGCCGCCCTCTCCGTTCTGGCGCTGGCTCTCGCGGCGCTGCTCGTTTCCCCATCGGACGCATCCGCTCGGCGCGCGAAAAAGAAAAAGGCGGCGGCTCGGAGCCGGACGGCGGCGGCGCCCTCGTTCGATCCCCGGCTCCCGATCCTGGGCACGAAGCTGGCCGAGTTTCCGCCGGGCCCGGCGAAGGCCATCGCGGACCAGGCGTGTCTCGCCTGCCATTCCGTGGACATCGTCGCGCAGCAGCGGTTGACGGAAAAGCAGTGGGGCGCGGAACTGACCAAGATGGCGGGGTGGGGAGCGGACTTCCCGGCCGAACGCCGGGAGGAGCTCCTCGGTTATCTCGTGAAAAACTTCGGTCCCGATGCAGCGCCGTGGGAGCCGGTCGTCACCCGCCCCACGGGCCGCTGAAGGGCCGGTCGAGAGTTCGAGTCGAAAGGAGAGACAGCCATGATGTCCGGATTCACCAGCTGCGTCGCCACGCTCTTCGTCCTCGCGATCGTCGGGTATCCGCTGTGGAAGATCGCCGAACGGCTCGGCTACCCGGGACCGATGAGCCTGCTGATGTACGTGCCGTTCGTGAACATCATCGTGCTCTGGTATCTCGCGTTGAATCCGTGGCCGGTCGACCGGGGCGGGATGCGGGCCGGGCCGCCGGCCGCTCCGGGAGTCTAGGCCCCGCCGTCTACGCCCTTCCGTAGACGGGAAGGTGCGCGCCGCTCACGATGCGCGCGTCGGGGCCGACCAGGAAGAGGATGACGCGGGCGATCTCGTCGGGCGATACCCACTTCGAGTAGTCCGCCCCCGGGTTGCCGCGGCGGTTGGCCGGCGTGTCGATCGTCGAAGGAAGGATCGCGTTCACCGTGATGCCGAATCCGACGAGCTCCGCCGCCATCGCGTCGGTGAGCTGCAGAATGGCGCGCTTGGACGCCGCGTAGGCGCCGACGCCCTGCCCGGAGTCTTCGGCCGGCCGGCTCGACACGTTGACGATGGAGCCTCCGCCGCGGCGGATCATCGGCGGCACGGCGGCCTTCGAGGCGATGACCGCCGTCTTCAGGTTCGTGTCGAGCTGATGCTGCCAGACCGACCAGGGCGTTTCGTGCACGGGCTTTCCGCCCGCGAAGGCGCCGGCCGTGTTGACGAGGATGTCGAGGCCGCCCCGGTCCTCGGCGACGGATTCCGCGTACGCGGCCACGGCGGTCTCGTCCGTCAGGTCGAGCATCGCGCCGGAAAGCGCCTCCGCGTAGGCGCCGAGCGAGCGCTCCTCCCGCAGCCGTTCGAGCTCGCCTGATTTTCGAAACGGGACGGCCACCCGCGCGCCTTCGGCGAGGAAGGCGGCGACCACCGCGGAGCCGAGCCCACCCGTGCCGCCCGTGACGAGCGCGGTTTTCCCGGAGAGGGTCACTTCGGATTCCTTTCGCCGGCGGGAGACGTTCGAAGCGGGCAGTCCCTCTGAAGGGCGCCGGACCCGAGGAACTGCTTCCAGAGAGCCGTCCACGCCCCCCAGTTGTGCCCGCCCTTCTCGGTGAAGACGCGGCCGGCGGGCAGAGAGTTCGCGAGAAGGCGGTTGGCCGGCGCGAGGTCGTCCGACAAACCGAAACCGAGGTACACGGGCGGCTTCGTCGCGCCCTCCGCCGTGTAGCTCTTCAGCCATCCCCAGAGCTCGCGTTCGTAGTCGGCGACCGGGCGCGGAGGACCCGGCTTCCACGAGGCGAGACCGCCCGCGCCGGCGACGAGCCCGGGCTCCGTGTCTCCGAGGAAGGGGGCGAGCGCCACGACCCCGTGCAGATCCGGATGTTCTCTCGCCATGAGAAGTCCGCCGAGTCCGCCCATCGAGATGCCCACGATCCAGATCCTCTCGGCGCCCGCGGCTCGCGCGGGGCCCACGATGTCCTTCTCGAGGCGGCCGGAGACGGTCTGCGCCTGGTAGTACCCGAGGTGCGCGTCCGCTTCGAGGTACTTCGCGGCGACGCCGGCCTCGGCAGCCATCTCGGAAAAGCGATGGCGCCGATACGCTCCGGGGCTGTCGCGCCGGCCGGGTAGAAACACGACGAGGCAGGGCGCGGAGGGCGCCGGCGCGGGAGAGACGTCCATCGCCTCCATCGGAGTCGCCGGGGCCCGCAGCCGGAGGCAGCCGCACGCGGTGAGCAGGGCGAGCGCGAGGAGGCGGGCACGAGGTCGCATCGAGGACGCGATTCTATGGGGTCGGCGCAGGTCCGGGCCGCTCATATACTGGCGGCTTGCTCCTCCTGTCTCTCGCCCTTCTCCTCCTGGCGGGTCCGACCCCGACGGCCGCGCCCACGACGCAGACGCAGTCGGACGAATACACACGATACGAGCTGCTCGGTCCCGAGACGGCACAGTTCCGGGTCGTGTACGACGTCACCGCGACGGCCGCGGGCGCGACGCATTACTTCAACCCGATTCGAAAGGGGAGCGAGGCCTCCCGGGAGTCCGTGACCGACCGCATGACGGGCGACGCGTTGAAGTTCGAGATCGTCTCCGCCGACGAGGCGCGGCGCACGGGGTTGTCGGACGCGGAGGCGGAGACGCAATACATTCGCGTCCGGCTGCCGCGTCCCGTTCCCTCGGGCGGTCAGGTCAGGCTGCGCATCGACAAGACGTACCGCGATCCCGCGAGCTACCTGCGGGAAGGCGACGAGATCGCCTTCGTGCGCTCCCTCGGCATCAAGCGCAACACCATCGTTCTCCCCGCGGGGTACGAGCTGCTCCGCTGCAACGTCCCGTCGCAGGTTCTGACCGAGCCCGGCGGGCGAATCGCCATCAGCTTCGTCAACTCCAACCCGGAATCGGCGGCGCTTTCGATCCGCGCCCGCAGGCTTCCGCAGTGAGGGCGACGATAGCTGTCAGCTGTCAGCTCTCAGCTGTCAGCGATCAGACCCACTGCGAAGCCGCCCCTGATCGGTCTCGAGGAGCCGTTGAAACCCCATCGCCGGACGTCATGGCGGTCGGTGCCGTGACGCGCTTTGCCGGCTGGGCCCTGACGGCTTTTGCCGCGGCGGCATCGCTCTCCGGGCAGGAAGAGTCGGCGCGGCTGGTAAACCGCGCCGCGCAGGAC
>JALYUA010000150.1 GCA_030854005.1 Acidobacteriota bacterium | reverse complement strand
GAAAAATGGTGAAGGGGATGGGCGGGGCGATGGATCTCGTCGCGGGGGCCCGCCGTCTCGTGGTGACGATGGAGCACACCGCGCGATCGGGGGAAAAGAAGATCCTGCGGCGATGCACGCTGCCTCTGACGGGCCGCGCCTGCGTGAACCGCATCATCACGGACCTCTGCGTCTTCGACGTCGACCGAAAGGAACGCCAGCTCATCTTGGTCGAGCTCGCTCCGGGAGTCGCCGAGGAAGAGATCCGGGCGAAAACCGAAGCAACGTTCCGGGTCGCCTCCGACGTGCGTTCCATGCCGGCGTGAGGCCAGCGCCGGATCGCCTGCGGACAGCCGTCTCCGCGGCGATCCTCCTCGCTTTGGTCCTCTGTTCCCGCGCGCTTCTCGCGCAGGACCCCTTCGGGTCGGCGGACCCGTTCGAGGGCCAGTTCAAGGTCCGGCCCAACTTTCAACTCCGATTCCGTCCTCCGACCAAAGGCGGCGAAGTCCGCCTCTACACGAAGAAGCCGGTTCACTACGAAAAAGATGTCTCGTGGGAGGGGTCGGACGAAGTCGTCATCGAGTACCAGGACGTGAAGATCACCGCGGACGCCGCGCGGTACGACTTTCCGACGAAGACCGCCACGCTCGAGGGTCACGTGGTGATCGACCAGGGCCCGACTCGTCTTTCCGGCAGCCGGGGCACCTTCCAGCTCGAAGCGAAGACGGGACGGATGGAGGACGCCACGGCCGATCTCTCGCCCGCGTATCACGTGATCGCGAAGTCGATCGAAAAGATAGGCGACGCGACCTACCGGATCCACGACGGGCTCTTCACGGCGTGCGACGTCCCGAAGCCCTCCTGGTCCTTCCGCATGACGGAGGCCGTCGTCACGCTCGACGACTACGCGCGCATGAAGAACGTCTCCTTCCGAGCGGGCTCGCTCCCCCTCCTCTTCACGCCGTACCTGGTCTGGCCGACGAAGGAAGACCGCGCCTCGGGACTTCTCGTCCCCGGCGCCGGGTACAGCGGCTCGAGGGGCGCCTACCTCGGCCTGACGCACTACTGGGTCACGGGGCGCTCGACCGATCTCACCTCGAACCTGGACCTCTATTCGAAGGGCTCCGTCGGCCTGGGGGAGGAGTTCCGCTGGACTCCGACCGCGGAGTCCGCCGGGCTGTTTCAGGGGTATGCGATTCACGACACGGACGCGACAGTGTGCGTCCCGCTCGATCAGGCGCCGGGTGAGACCAGCTTCTGCACGCTGCCGGACGGGACGACGGGCGTTTTCACCCGGAGGACGAAGAACCGCTGGAAGTACCGGCTCGATCACGTGTCCGACGATCTTCCCGGCGGCTTTCGTGGAGTGCTCGCGCTGCGCGACTATTCGGACGAGCAGTACCTCCAGGACCTCGAGCGCTCGTTCGCGCTGAACGCGGCGCGGCAGATCCTGTCGCGCGCGTTTCTCACGAAGAATTTCGGGGACGACTCGCTCAACATCCGGTTTGAGCGGGCGGAAACGTTCTTCGGAACGACGGTGATCTCGGAGCGCCTGCCGAGCGCGGAGTTCTTCCGGCGGACGTCGCGCGTCGGGCAGACCCCGCTGTTCTTCGCCCTCGAGTCGTCGGCGTCGTGGCTCTACCTGAACCGCGGTCCCGGGCTTCCCCGCGGAGACTACGGGCGATTCGACCTCCATCCGACGCTGTCGCTTCCGTGGAAGAAGATTCCGTGGCTGTCGATCACGGCCCGCGCGGGCGGCCGCTTCACCGAGTACACCGACTCGACCGACTCCGCCACGCAGACCCGGTTCCTGGGGGAGTCCCTGACACGCGAGTACGGGGAGGCGGGCCTCTCCATCGTCGGGCCCTCGTTTTCCCGGATCTTCGACGTATCGATCGGCCGGTTCGGGAAGTTCAAGCACGTGATCGAGCCGCGGATCGATTACACGTACGTTTCGGAGGTCGGCGACCCGGAACGTATCCCTTCGTTCGACGAGGTGGACCTGCAGCTCGGACAGAACCAGGTCCGGTATGCGCTGGTGAACCGACTGCTCGCCCGCGCCGCCGATCCCAGGTCCCCCGCGGCCGAGGAGATCGCGTCGTTCGAGCTCGCGCAGACCCGCGCCTTCACGCTGCCGCAGAGTCTCCTGCCGAGCGCGACCACGTTCGCGAATCCCCTCGTGACGAAGACGGGGCCCGTCGAGGCGACGCTCCGGGTCGCGCCCGGCCCGGGGTTCCACCTGGACGGGCGGCTCTCCTACGATGGCGGCGCTTCCCAGGTCACCGGCACGTCGATCTCCGCGGCGTACAGCCACAAGACCAGCTTCATCAACGCGACCTGGTTCGCGAGCCGGCCGATCCTCGCCACGCCCCTGCCCGCCGGTTCTCCGTCGCCGAACTCGGACCAGTTCCGGGTGGCGGCGGGCATCGAGCTCTCGAAGCGGTTCCGCGTGGACACGCAGCTGAACTACGACGCGCGGCAGAACCTTCTTCTCGAGGACCGCACGCTGGTCGCCTTCCGCGCCTCCTGCTACACCGTTTTCGTGGAGGTGCGGCAGCTGCGCCTGCCGCCCACCACGCGCCGGGACCTGCGGTTCGTGGTCAACCTCAAAGACATCGGAACCCTGCTCGATCTGCACCAGAGCGTCGATCGGATATTCGGGCAGTGAAAAGGGCGCCAGGCGATTGGGCGCTGGCCGGCCAACGGGAGTCGTTTTCGACTGCCGCCTCACGCCTTCCGCCTGCCGCCTCCCGCCCGGTTATGATCCCTCGCGAATGAAAGGTCTGATCCTCTCGGGCGGCCGGGGCACCCGTCTGCGCCCGCTGACGTACACCCGGGCGAAGCAGCTCGTTCCCGTGGCCAACAAGCCCGTCCTTTTCTACGGGGTCGAGGCGATCGTCGCCGCGGGAATCAGCGAGATCGGCGTGGTCGTGGGGGACACCCGGGAGGAGATCCAGGCGGCGCTCGGGGACGGGGCGCGCTTCGGCGCGAAGATCACCTACATCGAGCAGGACGCCCCTCGGGGCCTCGCGCACGCGGTGCTCATTTCCGAGACCTTCCTGCGGGGATCTCCGTTCGTGATGTATCTCGGGGACAACCTGATCGCCGACGGGATCTCGAGCCTGGTGGACGAATACCGGCGCATCGGCTGCAACTCGCAGATCCTGCTCGCGAAGGTGCCGAACCCGGAGCAGTTCGGCGTGGCGGAGCTCGACGGGGACCGCGTCTTCCGCCTCACGGAGAAGCCGAAGAATCCGCGGTCGGACCTCGCGCTGGTTGGCGTCTACATGTTCGACGACACCATCTGGGAGGCGGTCAAGGCGATCCGCCCGAGCGCGCGCGACGAGCTCGAGATCACCGACGCCATCCAGTGGCTCATCGACCATGGGAAGACGGTCCATCCGCACCTCGTGTCCGGATGGTGGAAGGACACGGGAAAGATCGAAGACATGCTCGAGGCCAATCGGATCATTCTCGACACGTTCTCGCCGAACGGTCTGTCGGGCGTCGACTCGGGCTGCCGCGTCGAAGGCAAGGTCGTCGTGGAAGAGGGAGCGAAGCTCGTTCGCAGCATCGTCCGCGGCCCCGCGATCATCGGCGCCGGGTCCGAGATTCGCGACGCGTTCGTCGGACCCTACACGGCGATCGGGCCCGACTGCCTGATCGACCGGTGCGAGATCGAGAACTCGATCATCCTCCGGGGCTCGCAGGTCGTGAGCATCCCGGGCCGTATCGCGGATTCGCTGATCGGCACGAACGTGCGGATTCATCCCGGCGCCGAGCGGCCTCGCGTGCACCGTTTCCTGATCGGGGACAACTCGGAGATCGGAATCGTATGAAAGTCCTCGTGACGGGCGGATCCGGGTTCATCGGATCGAACTTCATCCGCCAGATCCTGGAGTCGCGCGGCGAGGGCGTGCGTGTCGTCAACCTCGACAAGTTGACGTATGCCGCCAACCCCGCGAACCTCGCGGACGTCGACCACCAGCCCAACTATCAGTTCATTCACGGCGACATCACCGATCCCGACGCCGTCCGGACCGCGATGGACGGGTGCACGGACGTCGTGAACTTCGCCGCCGAGACGCACGTGGACCGCTCTCTTCTGGGCGACGCGTCCTTCATCGAGACCGACGTGCGCGGCGTTTTCGTCCTGCTCGAGGAGGCCCGGCGCCGCAGGGTCCGGCGGTTCATCCAGATCTCGACGGACGAGGTGTACGGCACGATCGCCGAAGGCTCGTTCACGGAAGACTCCGCATTGAACCCGAGGAATCCGTACTCCGCATCGAAGGCGGGCGGCGACCGCCTGGCGTACTCGTACTGGGCCTCTTACGGGGTCCCCGTGGTGATCACGCGGGCGTCCAACAACTACGGCCCGTACCAGTACCCCGAGAAGCTGATCCCGCTTTTCGTCACGAACGCGATCGACGACCAGCCGCTGCCGCTCTATGGAGACGGCCGCAATGTCCGGGACTGGCTGTACGTGCGGGACCACGCGGCCGCGATCGACTTTCTTCTGGACGCGGGAGCGCCGGGGGAGGTCTACAACATCGCGGGAGGAAACGAAGCGGAGAACATCGAAATTACCCGCCAGGTCCTGCGGGAGCTGAACAAGCCGGAGAGCCTGATCCGCTTCGTCAACGACCGGCCCGGGCACGACCGCCGCTATTCCCTCGATGCGTCGAAGCTCGCCCGCCTGGGATTCACCAGCCGCACCCCGTTTGCGAGCGGCCTCTCGGAGACCGTCGCGTGGTACCGGAACCGGGAGGACTGGTGGCGGCCCGTGAAGGAGAAGGACGCGGCGTACCGGGACTACTACCGCACGCAGTACGGAGACCGGCTCGCCACCTCCTCCGCGACGGCGAAAGAGCCCGCCGGACGCCGATAGGATCGCGGATGAGCACCGCCTCCGGCGCGGCGTCCCCGGCGGAGTCCCTCCCGGGCGGCCACGTCGCGCTGGCCACCCCGCGCCGGGCGCTGGTGACGGGGGCCGCGGGGATGCTCGGTTCCGACGTCGTGACGGCGCTCGCGCAGGCGGGGTTCCAGGTCATCCCGCGGGCGCGGCAGGATCTCGACGTCACCGACTCCGCTGCCGTCGGACGCGCCTTCCGCGAAGCGGGTCCCGACGTCGTGGTCAACTGCGCGGCGTTCACGAAAGTCGACGACTGCGAGACCGACCCGCGCGCGCATGCGGACAATGCGGCGGCGGTCGAGATTCTCGCGGAGGAGTGCCTCGCGCGGTCGATCCAGCTCGTCCACGTCTCGACCGATTTCGTCTTCGACGGCGCGAAGCGCTCTCCCTACACGGAGCAGGACGAAACGGGCCCGCTTTCCGCCTACGGCCGAACCAAGCGCGCCGGCGAGGAAGCGGCGCTGCGGGTTCCGGAGGCGCTCGTCGTGCGCAGCTCCTGGCTCTTCGGCCGCTCGGGCTGGAATTTCGTCGAGGCGATCCTGAGGCAGGTCGAGTCGGGGCGCTCGCCCCTCTCGGTCGTCCAGGATCAGCGAGGGCGCCCGACCGGGACCCCCGATCTTGCGGAAGCGATCGTGGCCCTGATTCTCTCGCGCGGCTCCGGGGTGTACCACTTCGCCAACCGCGGCGAAGCGAGCTGGCTCGAGTTCGCCGAGGCGATCGTCTCTCTCGCCGGCCGCGGAGAGGTTCCCGTGATGCCGATCGACTCGGCGACGCTGGCGAGGCCCGCGGTTCGGCCGGCGTACTCCGTTCTCGACACGGGACGGTACGAGGCGAAGACGGGCAAGCCGATCCGGCCGTGGCGCGACGCGCTCGCCGAGTACCTCGCCGCGCGCGCCCGGCCGGAGGCGTGAGGGCTTGACC
>JALYUA010000116.1 GCA_030854005.1 Acidobacteriota bacterium | reverse complement strand
ATACAAACTCACGCCAGGAGGATCCAATGGACGCAGCGAACAATCCGTCAAATGCCTATGAACAGAAAGAAGGCCCCATCGCCCGCACGATCGAGGAGCAGACCTCGAAGCTGCCGTCGGACGTGTGGCTGTGGGCGGCCATCGCCTCGATGGTCACGTCTCTCGGGCTTCAGATCGCGGGCGAAAAGAAGGTCAGCAACTTCATCGGGCAGTGGGCGCCGACGCTCCTGATCTTCGGGCTCTACAACAAGATCGTGAAGGTCGCGGGCTCCGATCGCGTCAGTCGTTAAGCTCTCCATCGAGGGTTGAAGATGGCCCCGCGGTGCGGTCCCCCGCGCCGCGGGAAGCCCGTTCCCCGGGATTCCCGTCACCCGGGCCGACGGCCCGCGGAATGGAAGCGGCACCCGGCTCGTTAGGACGTTTCCTGGCGCGTCGCGGCGACGCCCCCCTTTCGGAGAGCGCCGATCCCGCACCGTGCGCTCCGCACGGCCGCCGGAAAGGGACGAGTCATGAGATTTCGAAGGATGCCCGCCGTCGCCGTCGCGGCTCTCGCCACGTTCGCGGCGGGCCTCATCGTGAGCGGAGCGGTCCAGGTCACTCCCCGGTCCGAGGCGCTCACGCCGGCCGCCGCTCCCAGTCTCCAGAAAACGATGACCATCCCCTCCTTCGCGGACATCGCCGCCGCGGCGCTGCCCGCGGTCGTCAGCATCCGCTCGACGGGGGTCGCCGCGGAAAATGAATCGGCCCAGGGCTCCCCGGCGGACCCCTTCGAGTTCTTCTTCGGTCCCCGCCGGCGCGGCAATCGCCCGGGAGAGCCCCGGCAGCGCCAGGTTTCCGCCGGGTCGGGCTTCATCATCTCGGATACCGGGTGGGTCCTCACGAACTACCACGTCGTCTCGGGGGCGTCGAAGGTCCAGGTCACTCTGACGGACCGGGAGGTCTTCACTGCGAAGCTGGTCGGATCGGATCCCGCGATCGACGTCGCGCTTCTCAAGATCGAAGCGAATCACAAGTTCCCGGCGCTCGCGCTCGGGGACTCGGAGCGCGTGCGCGTCGGCGATTCCGTCATGGCGATCGGCAACCCGCTTCAGTTCGCCGGAACCGTCACGGTCGGCGTTCTTTCCGCCAAGGGTCGGACCGGCATCTCGGACAACCCGGCGTCGGCATCGCTCCAGGACCTTCTCCAGACCGACGCGGCGATCAATTTCGGGAACTCCGGCGGGCCGCTGCTGAACACCAACGCCGAAGTCATCGGAATGAACACGGCCATGATCCAGCCCGCCCAGAACATCGGCTTCGCCGTCGCCATCAACTCGGTCAAGGCGATCCTGCCGCAGCTCGAGAAATCCGGCCGCGTCGAAAGGGGCATGCTCGGAGTCCGCATCGGGCCGGTCGATCAGGACATCCAGAACGCTTTCAAGCTCCCCACGATGAAGGGGGCGTTCGTCGAATCCGTGGACCCCGGCCGCCCGGCGGAGAAGGCCGGCGTCCAGCCCGGCGACACGATCGTCTCCGTGGACGGCCAGCCTGTCAACGAGCCGCGCGATCTCATCGGCCGCGTTTCGGCCCACCCTCCGGGCCAGCGGGTCCAGCTCGGCGTTCTTCGCAGCGGAAAGCAGCTCAACCTGACCGCCACGCTCGCTCGCCTGGACACGCCGGGCGGACCGAACGCGTCTCCGGCCGCCAATCGGGAGACCGCAGGCCACCAGCGGATCGGCATCTCCGTGGCGGAGCTGACTCCCGACATCCGGCAGCAGCTCGGCGCCGGAGCCGACGTCCGCGGGGTCGTGGTCGCGAGCGTGCGGGAAGACTCTCCGGCTGCCGAGCAAGGTCTGGCGCCGGGGGACGTGATCACGTCCGCGAACGGGACCAACGTCGCCTCTATCGAGCAATTCCGGGCACAGGTCGACCGCGTCGGAAAGGGCGAATACCTCCGCCTCTACGTGAGGAGCTTCACGCCCCGGGAAGTCTCGCGCTTCGTGATCATCCGGACCGAGTAGACGACTTTCGTTCCCCGGCGGGTTTTCAGAAAGTAGCGCAGAGAGCGGCGTCCACTTCGCCGTTCATCAACCAGCCGCGTCCCCTAGCGCAAACGCACTTTCAAAACGGTCGGCTCGTGCAGTCTCTCCGAGGGATACATCGTGCCGTCCTTCTCGAAGCTGCCCCACTGCGGGTTGGCGATGTAGTAGAAGTCGCCGCCGGCCACGACTCCGAGCGTGGGCTCCTCCAGAAGGGGGGAGTTCCTCTCCAGAATGTCCGCCGAGAGCACCTTCTTCGAATCGCCGTCGAGCTTCAGCCGCGCCACGCGGATCGGCCGGATGCCGTTCTGCGTCACGAGGAGCTCGTGTCCGTGGACGACGAGCCCGTCGATTCCCTGGAGGGGGACGTCGGGCGGGGACTCCAGCGGGTTCCGGTCTCCGGTCGCCAGATCGACGATCGAGATGCCCGTGCCGTAGTCGGCCACGAACGCGCGCTTCTCTCCGGAGCCGGGGACGAATCCGATCCCCTGGGGCGAGCGCATCGCGGCCGGAGGCACGATCGTCTCCAGAGACTCGCCTCCCACCCTCAGGCGGTACACGCCTCCGCCGAGGCTGTCGGTCGCGTAAACGGTTCCGTCGGTTCCGACCGCGAGGTCGTTCAAGGCGTGCTTGCCCTGCATGGGAAGCTCCGCTCGGCGAACGAGCGCGGACGTGCCGAGATCGAACGCCAGGAGCGCCGACGATCCCTCCATCGCCTTCTCGTATCCAATCATCTCCGGAAGCGCGGCGCTGCAGGCCCACAGAAGTCGGCGTCCCGGATCGACCTGGATCGCGAGAACGGCGCCGAGCCCGTCCCGTCCTTCCGTCACGAAATCCGCGACGCGTCCGCCGGCGGAGCGTCTCAGGATCTTGCGGTGGTGGACGCTCGAGACGAAGAACGCCTTCGTCCGCGCGTCGTAGGCGAGGCCTTCCGTCACCAGGTCCTTCTGGGAGAGCCGGAAGGCGACCGTGCTCCGGCTGACCGGCGCCCGCAGGAGAGCGAGCTGGCGCCGGACCGGTTCGAACGCCGGAGAGGCGCGAAGCGCCGCGAGGTCCTCATCCGTCTCGATCCCGAGGTCGAGTTTCCGGGCGATCACGCCTTCCAGATGCTTCGCCGAGGCAGGAAAATCGCCCTTTAGAGACTCGGCGCACGCGAGGTTGTAGAGGAGCCGCGGATTCCCCGGCAGGAGCCTCTCCGCCTCGCGGGAATTCTCGAGAAAGCACGCCCAGTCCTTCTTCTCGTGACAGTCGATCGCTTGCTTCTGAAGCTCGAGCGCCCTCTGTCGCGCGTCATCCGCTCCGCCCGCGCCCGCGCTCATCGAGACTCCCGCCGCGAAAGAAACCAGAGCCAGGATCCAACGTCGCATTCGGCCTCCCCGGTGAGGGTACGGCAGGAGAGTGCCCGGGTTTCACTCGGAAGATTGAGAAGTGACGAGTGACAAACTGACAACCGAGCTGACAGCTGATAGCTGATAGCTTCCCTCGATGTCCCGTTATCGCATCGAGGAGTACGTCCGGTGGGAGGACATCGACGCGGCGGGCATCATCAACTACCAGGCGTACCTGCGATTCTTCGCGCTTGCCGAGGCGGAGCTGCTGCGGTCGGCGGGGCTCAACTACAAATTCCTGTTCGAGGTCCTCGGGATCTGGCTCCCCCGCGTCCGGGTCGAATGCGACTTCCGAAAACCGGTGAAGTTGGACGAGCTCCTGGTCGTCGAGGCATGGTTCAGCCGCATCGGCCGGACCTCGGTGCACCTCGATTTCGAAGTCCGCCGTCTCGCCAACGCGGCGGAGGTCGTGGCGAACGGCCGGTACGTCCTCGTCTCCGTGCGACAGGCGGACTTCCAGCCGGTCCCCGTTCCGGATGAGGTGCGCCGGCGGCTCTCGGGGTATCTCGAGCCGGCCGGCGAAGACGGCGCCGCAGAGCGCTGACGATAGAATCGCGCAGCCCCCGGGCGAACATGGCGACCGTCAGTTTTCGCGAAGTGTCCAAGTCGTACGGGGACGTCCCCGTCATCGAATCGCTCAACCTGGCGATCGAGGACCAGGAATTCATGGTGCTGGTGGGCCCCTCCGGATGCGGCAAGTCCACCGCGCTGCGCATGATCGCGGGCCTCGAGGATGTCTCCAGCGGGGAGATCGCGATCGGCGAGCGCGTGGTCAACGAGGTGCCGCCGAAGGACCGGGACATCGCGATGGTGTTTCAGAATTACGCGCTCTATCCCCACATGACGATCCGCGAGAACCTCGAGTTCGGCCTGCGCATGCGCCACACGCCGAGGGACGACCGCGACCGGCTCGTCTCCGAAGCGTCCGAGATGCTGGGGCTCGCGGAAGTCCTGGAGCGCCGCCCCGCGCAGCTCTCGGGAGGCCAGCGGCAGCGCGTCGCGCTCGGCCGCGCGATCGTCCGGAAGCCGGCCGTGTTTCTCTTCGACGAGCCGCTGTCAAACCTCGACGCCAAGCTTCGGGGGCAGATGCGCGCCGAGATCAAGAAGCTGCAGGACCGCCTGAAGACGACCACGGTGTATGTGACCCATGACCAGGTCGAAGCGATGACGATGGGCTCCCGCATCGCCGTCATGAAGGATGGCCGGATCCAGCAGGTCGGCGAGCCGCTCGAAATCTACGACCGGCCGCGCAATCTCTTCGTCGCGGGTTTCATCGGCACGCCTCCGATGAACTTCCTTCCGGCGACGGTGGCAGGCGGCGGCTCCTTCGCCGAGGGGGATTCTTTCCGTCTGCCTCTCGCGCGGGCGGTTTCCGGGATCGCCGACGGGCGTCGTGTGATCGTCGGCATCCGGCCCGAGGGTCTGCGCCGCCGCGCCGCCGCGGATCCGGCCGGCGCTCCTTCCCTCCCGCTGAGCGCGGAAGTCGTGGAGCCTCTCGGCGACGAGGTGATCGTACACGCGCGCATCGGCGACATCGTGGTCATCTGCAAGCTCGGGCCGCGCGACGCGCCCCGCATGGGAGACCGGTTCGACGCCGTCATCGATCTCGACCGCGTTCACCTCTTCGACGCCGCGACTTCGGAGCGGATCGCGTCTTGACGGGAGGCGATTTCGTTTTCCCGGAGAGCTTTCTCTGGGGGGCCGCGACGTCCGCGTACCAGATCGAGGGTTCCCCTCTGGCCGACGGCGCCGGTCCCAGCATCTGGCACCGCTTCTCTCACACGCCGGGTCTCGTGCGGGATGATGAGAACGGCGACGTCGCGTGCGACCACTACCGCCTCTGGAAGTCGGACGTCGCGCTGATGCGGGATCTCGGCCTGACCGCGTACCGGTTCAGCATCTCCTGGAGCCGCGTGCTCCCGGAGGGCGCGGGGCGGGTGAACCAGGCTGGGCTCGATTTCTACCGCCGGCTCGCCGACGCGCTGAGAGAGTCCGGGATCCGGCCGTTCGCCACCCTCTACCACTGGGATCTTCCGGCCGCGCTCGACGACCGCGGAGGATGGCTGAACCGCGACGTGGCCGGCTGGTTCGCGGACTACGCGGCGATCCTCTATCGCGCTCTCGACGACCGTGTCGAGACCTGGGCGACGTTAAACGAGCCGTGGGTCGTCGCCGACGGCGGGTACCTCTTCGGCGCGCTGGCGCCGGGGCACCGCAACCTCTTCGAAATGCCGCTCGTCTCCCACAATCTGCTGCGGGCACATGGCGCCGCGGTCCAGGCGTATCGCGCGTTTTCCTCCCGGCCGGCCGTCGGGATCGTCGTCAATCTCGAGCCCAAGTATCCGGCGTCGTCGAAACCAGAAGACCTCGCCGCGACGCGGCGCGCGGACGCCTACATGAACCGGCACTACCTCGATCCCCTGTTTCTGGGGCGCTACCCGGAGGAGCTTCCTGAAATCTTCGGCGAGGCCTGGCCCGATTTCCCGTCTTCGGACTTCGACGCGATTCGCTCGCCCGTCGATTTCCTCGGCGTCAACTACTACACGCGCGGGGTGATGCGGAACGACGCGGCGGACGTTCCCGCCCGGTCCGTCCGGGTGCGGCAGAAGCAGCACGCCCACACCGAGACCCAGTGGGAGGTCTACCCCGAAGGGCTGGCGGACGTGCTGCGCTGGGTGAGGAAGAGCTACGGAAACCTTCCGCTCTACGTGACCGAGAACGGCGCGGCGTTCTACGACCCGCCTTCCGTCGAGGCTTCCGCTCGCGACCCTCTCCGCGTCCAGTATCTCCGGGAGCACCTGCGGGCCGCCGGCAGGGCCATGGCGGATGGCGTGAACCTGCGCGGTTACTTCGCCTGGTCGCTGCTGGACAACTTCGAGTGGAGCCATGGCTACTCGAAGCGGTTCGGCATCGTACACGTCGACTACGCGACGCAGAAGCGGACCCCGAAGGAGAGCGCCCGGTTCTACACGGACGTCATCCGGACGCGCGGCGCCGCGCTGACGCCGGACGTCGCAGAAGAGTAGGGCCGCGGCCGGCCCGCCCTCTCAACGGTCGAAGAAGACGTCCGCGGGCAGCTCGCGGACCACGAGCTCGCCGCCCTCGAACTCCACCCGGCGTCCGTTCACCCGCGCCGTGTGGCGCCCCGGTGAAAGAGGCGGCCGCAGGGCGAAGCCTCCGGCCGGGAGAGTCAGTCCGCCGCCGACTCGCAGGCGCCACCCATCCTTCTCCGTCGCGAGAGAATAGTCGAGCGCGCCGCGCGTCGTCCGGAGACCCCGCACGGAGATCCCCGCCCCCTCGATCCAGACGGCCGGAATTCCCGCCGCGAGCACCAGGGCGCCGTCGGACTCGCGCTCCCACGCGAAGAGGTCGAGGGTCGAACGGATGAAGTCGGAGCCGACCCACGCATGCGGCATGTCGCCGATGAACCGGACCTTCCGCTCCTCGCGGCCGACGCCTTCCGACCAGCCGTTCCAACCGGCGGGCCGGCGGTGCGCGAGAAAAAACGGCAGAAGCTCGTGGGCGCGATCCCTCCATCCGAGCCGCACGAAGGCTCCGACATTTCGGATCTCATAAGGCGTGTAGTCCTCCCAGGCGTTTCCGTCGCGGCGCTTGACGAACTCGGACCAGTAACGCTCGAACGTGCCGCGAAGGGCGGCCGGAGGAAGATGGTCCTGCTCGGCGGCCGGATCGAGAGCGATCGTCGTCGACGTGGCGTCGAAGTCGGCCAGATCCGCCGAGCCCGCCACGAAGTCGATTCCTCGAGTTTCCTGGACCCGCCGGATGGAGGCGTGCAGGTCCGAGGAGAACTCGTCGCGGATCTTCGCCCATCGCGTCGCTTCCTCATGACGGCCGAGGGCCTGCGCGAGGTCGACTGCGTCCTTCAGCCCTTTCAAGGCCCAGAAATCGTCCCAGTAGGAGTGCACGGGCTTCGCGGAGTAGCCCTCGTGGCTGATCGACTCCGGCAGAAGTCCGAAGAAAATCTGCCGGGCGCCGGAGCGGTACTCGGAGGTCCGGCGCCGCCCCCGCTCTCGATCGATCCACGCGACGGCTTTCTCGACGTGGGGAAAGACTCTCTCGAGCCACGCGGCGTCTTTCGTGAACCGCCAATCGTCTGCGATCAGATAGATGAGCTCGCCGTGGCTGTCGTTCTCGACGACCGCGTCGGCGCCCCGGCGGTCGACGCAGCAGGGGACCCGCCCCTCGTCGGACTGGTACCGGACGAACCAGTCGGCATAGGAACGCACCGCTTCCGGGTGCCCCATCCGCAAGAGCGCCGCCGCCATCATCGCGCCGTCCCGGATCCACGACCGCGCGTAGGAGCGGGTGCCGGGACGGAGAGCCGGTCCGTCGCGCTCGATCAGGATCTCGGCCAGATTGGTGCGCAGAGTGCGCAGAAGCTCCTGCGCCGCGGGCGGGCCCGTGAACACGACGCGGTCGAGATCCGCCCGCCACGCGCGCGCCGACTGAGCGAAGCGGATCCCCGCGAGGCGCTCCGCCGCCGCCCGCGATCGCAGAGGAGGCGCCGGGACTCGCGGCCCCGGATGGAGCGGAAGCTCGATCGACACCTCGCCGCGGGCGCCCGCCGCGAGGTCGAAATTGAAGGCCAGCGCCCCGGAGGCCCACCGGGCCGGGTCTTCCACGCGGCGCGACGGGGGGATCCTTCCCGTGGCGAGGACCTCGGTCACCGAGCCCTCCTCGAACGTGGCGGCGCCGAAAGCGTCCGGCGCGCTCGACGGGAAGATCCGCGGCACGCCGTCGACGATCACGGAGCGCCCATTCCATTCGAGCGAGGCGATCGGCGCCACGCCGCCCGCGCGGTTCAGGAACTGGGAAGGCGGATTGACCTGGAAGGGACGGACGGCGAGATAGAGCTTCGCGCGCCGGCGCGACGTTCCCCCGTTGCGGAGACGGTAGCGGACCTGGAGCGTCGCGGATCCGGGCTTGCCGA
This sequence comes from Acidobacteriota bacterium, assembly GCA_030854005.1. Classification (GTDB taxonomy): domain Bacteria; phylum Acidobacteriota; class Thermoanaerobaculia; order UBA5066; family Gp7-AA6; genus JALYUA01. Next base: position 3,477 of record JALYUA010000116.1, on the reverse strand, counting down.
TCGCGGCCGCCGTCACGTCGAGCGTGAGCCCCGCCGCCATGCGCGTGATTCGCGGGATCGGAAGGTCGCCGTCCGCGAGGGAATGCCGGGTCTCCGCGTCCGCCCAGCTCGAGAGAGCTGCGCCGGTCGCGACGAAGGGCTCCACCGAGAACGATCCGGCCGCGGGCTCCACGGAGCCGTCCTCCGAAATCAGCGCGCTTTCCGTGTCGCCGCTGACTCCGACCACCGTCCAGTAGGACTGCTCCCCCGAAAACGCGCGCGGGAACATCCCCCGCGGGGCTTCGGCCGCGACGGCGGTGAAAAAGGCGTTCGGCGATTCCCCCCACGTGAGGGGCCGGACCAGGAGATCCGCGATTCCGTATCCCTGCGGGCCGGCGGGCGCCGGAATCCGGAGCCGGATCCAGCGTGATTCGGCCTCGGGAAGATAGAGATCGTCGCGGCCCCCGTTCCCCGAGGAGACGGTCCGCGCTCCGGTCCAGGCGGCGCCGTCGTCCGACGTCTCGACGATGTAGTGCGCCGAGGACTTTCCGGTTTCCCAGAAAATCGTGAGACCGCCGAACTCGCGGCTTGCGCCGAGATCGACGGTGAGCGAGGCGGGCGCACCCGCTCCGCTGCGCCAGGCGGTCGAGCGCGCGCCGTCGACGGCGCGCTCGGGCCCGAATCCCGGCAGCGACCCCGATGCGCTGGCCACGGGAGCGGGCCAGGCGGACGGCGCCGGCGGGACCGGCACGACCGAGAGCTGGTCCAGCGCGATCCATCCGCGTCCGCCGGCGCGCGCCGTCACCGCGACCTCGAACGCGGCGACGCGCCGAATCTCCCCTCCGCCCGCCGGCCCCCAGGCGAAGGAGAAATGGCGCTTCTTGAGGCGTATCCGCCGCCACTCGGGTCCCGGCCGGAACTCCCGGCGAACGGCCCACCACACGTTCTCTCCCGATTCGTCGATCAGCTTGATCTCGAGGTCGTTCGACTCCGACTCACCGCGGATCGAGAATGAGATCTCGTAGGTCGCGGGAAGCTCCAGCGGCAGATCCCGGCGCGCCGCCGCCCAGCCGGCGTGGCCCTGGAAGTCGAAGTCGAGGCGCAACGCCCCGCCAACTGCCCCGTCCGTCTTCGACAAGGAGAGCGACACGCCCTCGGCCGGCGCCGCCCGCCAGGCGCCGACCTGCTCGAACGGGTCGTCGGCTCCGGCGGCCCCCGTGGGACTCGCGGCGAAAGGCCCGGAAAGGATGGACCCGGCCAGGAAGAGAAGGACCGCCGCCCTCACTCCTTGACGCTTCCCATCATGATCCCCTGCACGTAGTAGCGCTGAAGCACGAGGAAGATGAGCAGGACCGGCAGCACGGTCAGGACCGAGCCGGCCATCATCAGCTCCGTGTCCTGCACGTGCTCCCCGACAAGGTTGGCCAGCGCGACCGGCAGCGTGTACCTCGAGTCGTCGGTGAGCACCACGAGCGGCCAGAGGAAGTCGTTCCAGGAGCCGAGGAACGTGAAGAGGGCGAGCGTGACGAGGATCGGACGCAGCAGGGGAAGGACGATCTTCCAGTAAATGCGAAACTCCCCCGCGCCGTCCAACCTCGCCGCCTCGAGAATCTCGTCCGGGATGGACCGCGCGTACTGCCGGATCAGGAAAATGCCGAAGATTCCGGCCAGTCCCGGCACGATCACCCCCCAGAGCGAGTTCACCAGGCCGAGGCTCTTCACGATCAGAAAGAGAGGCAGCATCGCGATCTGGACCGGAATGGCGAGGGCGGCAATCAGGACGCCGAACAGCCGATCGCGGCCGGCAAACCGAAGCTTCGCAAACGCGTAGCCGGCCATCGAATTGAAGAGGAGTGAGCCCGCCGTCACGATGAGCGCCAGAATGAGGCTGTTGCCGAAGTTCCGCGCGACGTTCATCCGGGTGAAGAGCGTCACGTAGTTCGCCAGGGTCGGGGGGCTCGGCAGGAGGACCGGCGGCTCCGAGTTCGCCTGCCCGGACGGCATGAAAGACGCCGAGATCATCCAGACGAGCGGAACGAGCGTCACCGCGGCGCCGGCGAAGAGCACCAGGTTGACGAGGATCCCTTCCGGCTTCCGCCTCACGCTCTCCTCGTTCGCTGCAGGAGGAACTGAACGATCGTCGCGGCGAGGATCAGAAGGAACAGGAAGAACGCGATGGCGGCCGAATAGCCCATGTTCCACCACCGGAAGCCCTGCTGGTACATGAAGAGGGCCATCGAGAGCGTGGCGTTCAACGGCCCGCCGCGCGTCATGACGTACGGCTCGGCGAACAGCTGGAAGTAGCCGATCATCGTGATGACCCCGACGAAGAGGAACGTGGGCGCCAGCATCGGCACCGTGATGTGCCGGAATCGCCGCCAGCCGCCCGCGCCGTCCAGCCGCGCCGCTTCGTAGAGAGACTCGGGAATGTTCTGCAGGCCGGCGATGAAGACGATCATGTTGTAGCCGAAGTTTTTCCAGACGGCCAGGATCACGATCGCGGGCATCGCCCAGCGGGGGTCCCCCAGCCAGTCCACCGTCGGAATGTGGAGAAGGCGGAGGAACTGATTGAGAAGCCCGAAGCGCGGGTGGTAGAGGAACCGGAAGACGGTCGCGACCGCGACGAGCGTCGTGACGAACGGAGCGAAGTACACGGTGCGGAAGAAGCCCTTCCAGCGCGCGGTCTTCGCGTCGAGGAGGAGGGCCGCCGACAACGAGACGAGGACCGTCAGCGGACCTCCCACGAGAACGAAGAAGAGAGTGTTGCGGAGAGCCGTCCAGAAGACCGGGTTCTTAAGCAGCCCCGCGAAATTGGACAGCCCGACGAGGCGCACGTTGTGCGCGTCCGCGAGCGCGTAGATGTCGAAGTCGGTGAAGGCGAGGAGAAAGGCGCTGACCACGGGGATCAGGAAGAAGACCCCGACGATCGAAAGGCCGGGCGCGAGGAAGAGCAGCGCCGCCCGCGCCTCGGCGTTGCGCCACGATTTCTTCGGCGGAGAGCTCATCGGGCCGGAAACCGGAGTCCGGCCGCGAGATCGCGGTGCCCGGGCCCGCCCTTCCCGGCCGCCCAGAGCGCGCCGCGGGCGAGCATCCACCGCCTCTTCGCCAGGATCGCATCGACGTCGGCATCCAGCGCGGCAAGCGCCGCCGGCACCGCGACCCGGCCGCGGATTGCGGGCTCGAGACGCTCGAACAACCGTGTCGCGATCTGCTCCCACTCGGGGACCTTCGGCGTGGGAAGCACTCGCTCGAGCTGCGTCCGGAAAGCGGCGACGGCGGGATCCCCGGCGAGCGCCGGATCGAGCCAGGCGCTTCGCCTGGCGGGGAGGTCTCCGACGAGCCGGTAGAAAAGCGCCTGCTGCGCGGGCTCCGAAAGGTACTGGATCAGCTTCCAGGCGTCGTCCTTGCGGGTCGAGGATCGGAAGAGGACGAGGCTCGATCCGCCCGCCAGGGAGACGCCCGGCGTGCCCGGCTCGGGAGAGGGGATCGGCGCGGTGG